>CANRNA010000101.1 GCA_947631805.1 uncultured Oscillospiraceae bacterium
CGCAGGAACGGCCTGGTGGTCTTCTCCCAGCGCATCACGCTGCACCACTGGTTATATTTCATGGGCAGGTCCCGCCAGGAGTGGAGCACGTTTTTCCAGTGGTCGCAGAAGAGCGTCTCGCTGGTGGGCCGCACGCACAGCCGCTCCGGCAGCTCCTCGCTCCCGCCTATCGTGACCCAGGCGCACTCCGGCGCGAAGCCCTCCACATGGTCCTTTTCCTTCTGCAAAAGGCTCTCCGGGATGAGCATGGGCATGGACACGTTTTCGTGCCCCGTCTCCTTGAACTTCCTGTCCAGCACGCCCATGATGTTTTCCCATATCGCGTAGCCGTAAGGCCGCAGCACAAACAGCCCCTTCACCCCGGAATAATCCACCAGCTCCGCCTTGGTGCATACGTCGGTGTACCACTGGGCAAAATTCTCATCCATGGAAGTGATGCGTTCCACCTGCTTGTTGTTTGCCATCGTATATCCTACCTCTTTTCTTGTGACCCGTGTGACTTACCTATTTTATATATACAGCCGCCCCTTGTCAAGTGAAGACTTGACCGCCGCCCGCATTATAGATATAATATGTATACTGTCAAGGGCATTGACGCCGCCTGGGCGCGCATAAATGCCCACGCCCCGAAAGGAACGCACGATGAATAAACAGCGATATCTTGCCGAGCTGCACCAGCTCCTGATATTTATGACCGCCGCCGACCGGGAGGAGACCCTCAGCCGGTTCGGCGCGCTGTTCGACGACGCGGGGCCCGACGGCGCGGACGCCCTTGTCCGCCGCCTGGGCTCCCCCACGAAAAACGCCATCCGCCTGAGCCGGACTTATGCCCCCGGCCACCTCACCGACGAATATCTCTTCGCCGGTATCCCCATGAAAGCGCCCGCTCCCTCCCAGCCGGAGCCCCGGCCCCAGGAGGAGACAGCCTCCGCCCACGATCATCTGCCCCTGGCGGACGATATGCCGGACTTTGAGCTGCCCTCGCTGGACATCCCCGACGTGCCGGACATGCCTCTGCCCCCCGGCCACATCGTCACCAAGAATACTCCCCAGCCGGAGCCGGAGCCCGCTCCCGCGCCGGAGGCAGAGCCCCAGCCCGAGACCGCCCCGCCCGCGCCGGAAACCCCCGCTCCCTCTGATAATAAGGAGCCCACGCCGCCCCGCTTTGTCTCCATGCCCCTGGACGCGCCCCACGAGCCGCGCCCCCGGCCCCAGCCCCGGACGGTGGTGAAGCGGTCCATGCCCCTGTGGGCAGGCATCCCCCTGTTCGTCATCCTGCTGCTTGTCCTGGCCGTGCCTGTGGGCCTGGTGTGCCTGGTCCTTCTGCCTGTGCTGCTGGCCCCCGGCCTGGCCATCCTGGTGGCCGCCTGGCTCGCCGCCGTGGGCGGCCTGTGGTGCATCAGCTACATCGCTGACGCGGTCATGCTCTTCGGTCTGGCCTTCGTGGTTTTGGGCGTCGCCCTTCTCGTGCTGTGGTGCGGGGTGTGGCTGGACGTGGGCCTTGTCACCTTATATATCCGCGCCCTGCGGGGCATGAAGCATCTCTTTCTGGGAAGGACGGTGACCGAATATGCGTAAAGCCTGGCATGTCGTCAGCGCTCTTGCCTTTGCCTGCCTGCTGCTGGGCGCGGTAGGCATCGGGGTGGGCTTTTTCACCGGCAGCTCCCCCACGGCCCTGGAGGCCCACGGCCACCTGGCCCAGTACAGCGAGCGCCTGGCCCTGAACTGGGACATCCTCCGTCAGGACGCCGGAAATATCCTGGCCTTTCTGGAGCAGTCGCTTGCCTCTCTCCGGGCCTTCGTCGGCCTCTGACCGGAAAGGAGGACTGTTCCCATGCCGCAGCTGAGCGACCGCGTCGGTCTGTTCACCGACTCCGTCATCCGTCGCATGACCCGTATCAGCAACCAATACGGGGCCATCAACCTGTCCCAGGGCTTCCCCGATTTTGACCCGCCCCAGCCCATGCTGGACCGGCTGGCCCAGGTTGCCCGCCAGGGACCCCACCAGTATTCCATCACCTTCGGCGCTCAGAACCTCCGCGAAGCCCTGGCCCGGAAGCAGAGCCGCGCCATCGGCCGCGCCGTTGACCCGGACCGGGAGATCGTCGTCACTTGCGGCAGCACCGAGGCCATGATGTGCGCCATGATGACCATCTGCAACCCCGGCGACAAGGTGATGGTCTTCTCCCCCTTCTATGAGAACTACGGGGCCGACACCATTCTCTCCGGCGCGGAGCCCATCTACATCCCCCTTGTCCCCCCGGACTACACCTTTGACCTGTCCCTCATCGAGCAGGGCTTCCGGGACGGGGCCAAGGCCATCATCATCTGCAACCCCTCCAACCCCTGCGGCAAGGTCTTCACCCGCCAGGAGCTGGCCTCCATCGCCGAGCTGGTCATCCGCTACGACGCTTTCGCCGTCACCGACGAGGTCTACGAGCATCTTGTCTATGCCCCCGCCCGGCACGTATACATGTCCGCCCTGCCCGGTATGTTCGACCACACCATCACCTGCAACTCCCTGTCCAAGACCTTCTCCGCCACCGGCTGGCGGCTGGGCTACCTTATCGCCCCCGCCCAGGTGGTAGAAGGGGCCAAAAAGGTCCACGACTTTCTCACGGTGGGGGCCGCCGCCCCGCTCCAGGAGGCCGCCGTGGCCGGACTGGAGATGCCCGACAGCTACTATGAGGACCTGTGCGCCCTGTACACGGAAAAGCGCGACTATTTTCTGGCCGGGCTCGACCGCATCGGCCTGAAGCACAACGTCCCCCAGGGGACCTACTTCGTGCTGCTGGACATCTCCGATTTTCTGGCCCTGCCCCGGTTCTCCGGCTGGACGGATCTGCAGTTCTGCGAGTGGATGATAAAGGACATCGGCGTGGCCGCCGTCCCCGGCTCCAGCTTTTTCAAGGAGCCTGTGAATGACCTCATCCGCCTCCACTTCGCCCGCCAGAAACCGGCCATGGACGAGGCCCTCGCCCGCCTGGCGAAGCTCAAAGACTTTCTCTCCTGACTAAGTACTACAGATATTATAACTCCGGAGCGGTATGAACCATGTCATGCCGCTCCGAATGCGCGGGGCGGCCACCTCTGGCCGCCCCGCGTCCTGCTGTTTTCACTATCGCGCGTCCGTCGGCAGCCCCACCCGCTCCATGAGGATGGTGCCGAAGCAGGTGACGCTCCGCTCCGAGTCGTAGGCAATGGTCACGTCCGCGTCCTTCCGCTCCCGGTTCAGGGCAAACAGGTACAGGTTCCCCATGAAGTCCTGGCACACCTGCTTGCACAAAAACTCCCCGTCCAGCAGCAGCGCCGCCACCTCTCCGTCCCGTGGAGCCCGCTTCTGCCCCAGGGCCACCGCCCCGTCGTGGAGATAGGGCTCCATGCTGTTGCCGTTGATGCGCACGGCGAAGTCCGCGGCGCTGTCCGCCGGGACCGGGTAATCCTCCCATGCGTTGCCGAAATCCGGGTCGCCCCGTCCGGCGGCAAAGGAGTTGCCGAACAGGGGTATCACCTTCGTCTCGGCTCGGGTCCTGGCCCCGTCCGCGGCGGCCATCCGCCGCTTTTCCTCTTCCGTCACGGCCCGCACCACCCGCTTTCCGTGGCCGTCCAGCCGGTCGTAATCTCTGGCAAGGCCCATGGCCTCGCCAGACAGGGCCCTGGCGCTCTCCACGGGTCCGAACAGCTCGCTCATGCTCACGTCCAGCGCCTGGGCTACGCTCATCACCACCGACACCGTGGGGCTCTTCGTCTCCCCGTGCAGTATCTTGTTCAGCGTCCCCTTCGCCACGCCGGACCGGCGCGCCAGCTCGTCGATGGTCATCCCCGCCTGGCGGCGGTATTGGCTCAGCCTCTCACCGATATCCATGCCTCACCCTCCTTGTCGCCCCCATTGTACCCGAATATTATCTTGCTGTCAACAAAAATAATCCACTTTTCGGGACTATTTCTTCTTGACTTTATCCGTTAACGGGACTATACTACAGTCAAAGCATCCCGAATACGGGACAAAACCGCGTATTTGACCGAAAAGGAGGATATACAATGGATTGGAAGCAGGAAGCGGCGGACAAGCTGATGCAGTATGAGGCCCGCCGTCAGTCGTTGGAGAACATCCCCGCCGAGATAAAGCGCCTGGAGCTGGACTATCTGTCCCTGCGCAGCACCGTCCCGGACGCCATCCCCGCCAGAGGCAGCGGCAGCCGCCGGGAGGACGCCATGCTGTCCAACATCGTCCGCCGGGAGGAGCTGGCCCGGCAGCTGGAGTCGGCCCGTGCCTGGGTGGCCCTGGCGGACGAGGGCCTCTCCGCCCTGGACGAGGAGGACCGGCTCGTCCTGGACCGGTTCTATGTCCACCGGCGCAAGGGGGCAGCCGAGTGTCTGTGCGAGGAGCTGGACCGGGAGAAAGCCCAGGTCTACCGCCGCCGGGACCGGGCTCTGCGCCGGTTCACCCTGGCCCTGTACGGCGGCCTGGAATCGTAGACCACGAAAACGGAGACGGGTCATTTGACCCGTCTCCCGATTTTTATGCCTGTCAGTTTTTCGTCACGTAGGCCGCGCTCACGTAGCCGGTCTGGCCGTTGTAGCTGACCTGATACCAGTCGCCGCTCTGTCCCGTGCAGGTGAGGCTCTGTCCGTTCGTCAGCAGGCCCAGCTTGCTGTAGCCGGTGCCCGGCCCGGAGCGGATGTTCACGCCGCTGGGGGTGTTGCAGGTGACCGTCCCGGTCGTGGTAGTCGTGCCGCCGCTGGTGGTGCCGGAGCCGCTCTCCAGCAGGCCCGTGGACACATACAGGGTCTGGCCGTTATAGCTCACACGGGTCCAGTCGCCGGAGACGCCCGTGCGCGTCAGCTCCGTGCCCTTGGCCACGGTGGCCATCACGCTGTAGTTGGTGCCCGGACCGGAGCGGAGGTTCGCGCCGATGTCCACGGCCACCTTCACCGTGCCGCTGGCCTCGGTGGCGTTGATGTTGGGAGGATTGGTGGCCGCCGCGGGCTTGGTGGTGGTCAGGAAAGACTCGCTCACGTAAGCGGTGCCGCCGTTATACTGCACCCGGCTCCACCCGGTGTTGGTCCGGCCGGTGCGCTGGAGCTGATAGCCCGTGCTCTCAGACCCTATGGCGCTGTAGCTGGTGCCCGGGCCGGAGCGGATGTTCACGCCCACGCCGTTGATGTACACCGTGTCATACACGTCGGTCACACCGCTGGTGGGGGTATTGGTGGGCGTCGCCGAGGGCTGGATGGTGGCAGGAGGCGGCGCAATCTGCTGGATGTTGGGGGTCACCGCCGGAACAGCGGTGGGCGTGGGGCTGGGCCTGGGAGTAGCCGTAGGCGCCGCGGTGGCCGTAGGCTCCGTCGTGGGCACCGGTGTCTCAAAGCTCTGGGACGGCTCGGGCGGCGTGGCGGGCCCGTTGAGCTTGATGACGAGCACCACAGCCACCACGATGATGACCAATATGACCGCCAGCACAGCGGCTATCTGCCACATACGCCGGTCGGACTTCTGTCCGCCCCGGTCCGGGCTCTTGCCGCCTCTGGCCGTTTCCGTGGGCCGGGGCGTCCTGTCGTCCGCCATGCCCATGCGCCCCTGGCGCTCGGGACGGACGCGGCCCTCGTTCGCCGCCTCCTCCGGGGTAAAGAAGCCGTCTCCCCGGGATGTGGTGGCGGCGTCCTCCTCCGGACGGACGGGCCTGGGCAGATTGCGCAGCGCGTCGTCGCGGCTTTGGCGCTGGTCCTTTTTGGACTCCTTCGGCAGCGTCTCCACCCGGCCGGAATCCAGCCTGGCGTGGCATTTGCGGCAGTATTTCATGTCCGCCGGTACGGTCGCCCCGCAATTAGGGCATTTGCGTGTGTTTTTGCTCATATCCCAAACCCCTCTGTTTAATATGATAAGGTGTCAAACCAATTCGCTCTCTTGTTTATTTCCGCTCGCCCGCCACGTGTACCAGGCCGTTTTCCACCTTCAGCTGGCCCTGGCAGTACATGGCGATGGCCTTGGGCAGGAGCTTCCACTCCGCCTCCTCCATGATCCGCCGCTGCAAGGTCTTGGGGGTGTCCCCCTCCCAGACCTCCACCGCCTGCTGCAAGATGATGGGCCCGCCGTTCTCGGCGGTGACGAAGTAGGCCGTGGCGCCCGACAGCTTCACCCCCGCCTCGATGGCCCGCTCGTAAGGCTCCATGGAGTTCATGTCGCTGTCCCCGAAGGCGGGCAGCAGGCTGGGGCACACGTTCACGATGCGGTTTTCGTACATCCGCAGCATCCCCTGGCCCAGCGGCTGTATATAGCCCGCCAGGGCCACCAGGTCCGTGTCCAGGTCCTGGAGCTTCTGCTCCACCGCCGTGTTGAAGGACTGGATGTTGGGGAACAGGGACCGGTCCACCACATAGGTGGGCAGATTGGCGCTCTTGGCCCGGATCAGGGCGTATGCCTCCGGGTCGGAGGAGATGACCGCCGTCAGCTCACAGTTGGGAATCTCTCCGAACAGATGGGAATCCATGATCGCCTGTAAATTCGTCCCCCCGCCGGAGACAAGCACTACCGTTTTTACCATGAACAGCGGCACCTCTCTTTCTCTTCCCCGAGCCGCCCCGCATA
>CANRNA010000102.1 GCA_947631805.1 uncultured Oscillospiraceae bacterium
TCGTGGAAGTGGATGTCCGTGACCGGCACGCCGTGGGCGTGGCTCTCCGCCTGGGCGATGAGGCCGTAGACGGCCAGAATATCGGCCTTCACCTTTTCCGGGACGGCCAGATGGTCCCGGACGATGTGCTCTATGTCCCCCATGCCACTGTGGTGATGGTGCCCGTGGCTGTGTTCATGGTCGTGGTCGTGGTCGTGCTCATGTTCATGGCTATGCCCATGCTCGTGGTCGTGGTCATGGCGGCCGTGAACGTCCAGGCTCTCCTCCTCCCGGCCGTCCACCGTGACGGCGATATGGGTCCCGGTCACGCCGCACTTCACACTGGCCTCCCGTGCAAAGCGGACGCCGGGCAGACCCAGGCCGTTCAGCTCCCGGATGAACCCCTCCGGGTCGGGCAAAAGCTCCGTCAGGGCCCCGGCGAGCATATCCCCCGCCGCGCCCATAGCGCATTCCAGATACAGTATCTTCATCTCTCTGTTCCCCTTTGCAGGCCGATATGGTTTATCATGCTGGCCAGATAACCGGCGCCGAAGCCGTTGTCGATATTCACCACCGACACCCCACTGGCGCAGGAGTTGAGCATGCTCAGCAGGGCCGACAGGCCGTTGAAGGACGCCCCGTAGCCCACGCTGGTGGGCACGGCGATGACCGGGCAGTCCGCCAGCCCGCCGATGACGCTGGCGAGGGCCCCCTCCATGCCTGCGATGGCGATGATGACGCTGGCGCTCAGGATATCGTCCAGATGGGCCAGAGTCCGGTGGAGCCCTGCCACCCCCACGTCGTAAAGGCGCAACACCTGGTTGCCCAGAAACTGGGCGGTGATGGCCGCCTCCTCCGCCACGGGGATATCGCTCGTCCCGCCGGTGGCCACCACCACGGTCCCCAGCCCGTCCGCCGGGGGCATTTGCCCCGCCACGGCGGCCCGCGCCTGGGGATAGTACGCCAGCGGGTGGGCCCGGCCCACCTCCTGGGCGGCCTCCGCACTCAGCCTGGTGATGAGCACCGGGCTCTGCCCGGCCTGCTCCATCACCTCCAGGATACCGGATATCTGCTCCGGGGTCTTGCCCGCGCCGTAGATGATCTCCGCCGCCCCCTGGCGCAGCTTCCGGTGCAGGTCCACCTTGGCAAAGCCTATGTCCTCAAAGGGCTCGGCCCGCAGACGCACAAGGGCCTCCTCCACCGGCATTTTCCCGTCCCGCACCGCTTCCAGCAGCGCTCTCGTCTCATTGTCCACCGCGCACCTCCATATCCAGCAGCACCGCTCTGTACATTTTTTTCAGCTCCCGCCATATCTCCTCCCGCCGGGCCAGCAGCCGGGGAAGCTGGTCCTCCGGCAGCTGGAGCCGGGCGCAGCCGTCCAAAAGCCGCACCCGAAAATCCTTAAAGCCCAGGGAGAACAGATAGTCCTCCGCCGCCTCCGTCCGAGCCAGCTTTTCCGCCGTGATGACCTCCCCGGTGGGGATGCGGGTGGCCAGGCAGGCGTAGGCGGGCTTGTCCCAGGTAAACAGCCCCGCCTGGCGGGACAGGCGGCGGATGTCATCCTTCGTCAGGCCGCACTCCCGCAGGGGGGAGCGGACGGACAGCTCCCGCAGCGCCCGCATACCGGGCCGGTCCCCCGCGTCGTCGGAGGCGTTGGTCCCGTCCAGCACCAGGGAGAAGCCGTCCTCCCGCGCCGCGGCGATAATGGCGGAAAAAATGGTCCTCTTGCAGTGATAACACCTGTCCGGGGGATTGGCGGCAATGGCTTTTTCGGCCAGGGGGTCCGCCTCCAGCACCCGCATATCCGCCCCCAGTTCCGCCGCCAGACGACGGGCGTCGTCCAGCTCGAACCGGGGCTGAAAGGCCGTCTTCACGTAATAGGCCCGCACCCTGGCCCCGCAGGACACCGCCGCGTACAGCAGATAGGCCGAGTCCACCCCGCCGGAAAAGGCCAGGGCGGCCTGGGGCTCCGCCTGAAAGAACTCGTTCAGCGTCATAGCTCTCTCCTGTTCATTATACACGAAATCTGTCGTATTTCGGATAGCAGTCCAAACACAGCTTTTTGTCCCCCCACAGCCGTATCCAGTTGGCCCCGGTCATCTCCCCGCAGCCGTCGCACACATAAGAGCCAAAGGTCCGGGCCCGCTCCGGCAGGGGGATGGTGGTCTCCTTCACGTCGAACAGCTCCTCCCCCTCCCGGCTCAGATACCACGCCATGGCCTCCTCCCGGCCCATCTCCCGTGGCGCGGGCCGCAGCACCAGCCGGACCGACCGGCCCGAGGTCCGCTCATAAAAGGAGAACGCCTGCTTGCCGGTGATGTGGAACAGCAGATTCCCCCTGCCCACGCTGCACCCCAGCAGCACCTGCACCGCGTCCACGCCGCAGGCGTCGTTTTCCGCGATGCACACCGTCTGCTCGTCCGGGGACGACCCCAGCCCCAGGAGGGCTCTCGCGTACCGGGCGGCCTGATAGCCGATGGCGAGCCCCCCGCACACATGGCCGTGAAAGGCCGCGCATTTTTCCCAATCCGTCATATCCTTCACCCTATCAGCACAAATTTTCTTCCGTCAATGTCCGCCACCCTGGCGTCGATGCCGTACACCTGGCGGATGAGCGCCCCGTCCACGTCCTCCGGGCCGCAGTACCGCCAGCCCCGGCCGTCCCGGAGAAAGAACAGCCTGTCGCAAAACCGCAGCGCCAGATTCAGGTCGTGGATGACGATGAGCACCGTGACGGACCGCTCCCTGGCCAGCTGGCGCACCAGCGCCATCATCTCATACTGGTTTCGGGGGTCCAGCTCGCTGGTGGGCTCGTCCAGCAGCAGCACCTTGGGCTGCTGGACCAGGGCCCTGGCCAGCATCACCTTTTGCAGCTCCCCGCCGGACAGCTCGTCCAGGGTGCGGAGCTGCAGCGCCTCCAGCCCCATCCGGGCGATCATGTCCCGGCACAGGTCCATGTCCTTGCGGCTGACGGTCCACCTGATATAGGGCCTGCGCCCCAGCAGCACGCAGTCGAACACGGTGGACCGGCCCGCCTCGTTTTTCTGGGCCACATAGGCGATGGTCCTGGCCCGCTCGGTCCGGCCCATGTCCCCGACGGCCCGGCCGTCGATGCGCACCTCCCCCGCCGCCGGGGTCCGTATCCGGCTGACGCAGGAGACCAGGGTGCTCTTGCCCGCGCCGTTGTTGCCCAAAATGCCCACGCACTGCCCGGCCTGGGCGGTGAAGCTCACGCCGGAGAGTACGGGGGTCTTCCCGTAGGCAAAGGAGAGGTCTTTTATCTCGATCATCTCAGCCGCCCCCGTCTCATGATGAGGTACAGAAACAGCGGCGCTCCCAGAAAGGAGGTCAGCGCCCCGATGGGCAGCACCGCCGGGGACACCACTGTCCGGCAGGCCACGTCCGCCCCCAGCAGCAGCGACGCCCCGCACAGGGCCGTGCCCGGCAGCAGAAAGCGGAAATCCTCCCCCACGAACCGGCGCATAATGTGGGGGGCGATCAGGCCGACGAAGCCGATGCAGCCCACAAAGGCCACCGACACCGAGGCGATGAGGGCGCACAGGGCCATGCTGACCGGGACCAGCACGTTCACCGGCACCCCCAGGCTTCTGGCGGTGCCGGTCCCGCTCTCCAGGGCGTTGAAGTCCCACCGCCGCCACAGGAAAAACGCCAGCGCCAGCGCCGTCAGCAGGCTCACAAGGCCTATCTCGCCCCATCCGGCCCGGCCCAGGCTGCCGAAGGTCCAGTGGACCACCGTCGCCACCATCACGTCGTCGGCGAAATACTGCACCAGGGTGGTGGCCCCGGTGAACATGGAGCTGACGGCCACCCCCGCCAGCACCATCACCGCCGGGGTGGCGCCCCGGAGCCGGGACAGCAGCAGTATCACCACCGTGGTGGTCATGCCCCCCAGAAAGGCGCAGAGCGTCACCGTCACCGGGTGGGTGATGGTCAGGGCCGCGCCGCTCCCGCCCCCGTTTATCTGGGTCCCGGCCCCCAGGCAGATAATGGCGGCCGCCGCCCCGAAGGACGCCCCCTGGGACACCCCCAGCGTGGAGGCGGAGGCCAGGGGATTGCGCAGCACGCACTGCATCACGCACCCGCTGACGGCCAGGGCCGCCCCCACCGCCAGGGCGGCCGCCGCCCTGGGCAGGCGCACCCCCCGCACGATGGCAACGGTCTGGGCCGGGCCCCGGCCCAGCACCGCCGGGACCACCTGGCCCACGGTGAGCCCGGCGGACCCGGCCATCAGCGAGGCCAGGCACGCGGCGGCGGTGATGAGCCCCATCCCCAGCAGCACCAGCCATTTGCGCCGGATATACAGCCGGTAGGGGGCGTCCGGGATGGGACGGTCTTCCATAGACATTTACGCTCCTATTATGATGGGGCCGTAATAGAGGCCCCCCTCCTCCATCTGGGCGAAGAAGTCCTCCCCCAGCATGGCCTCCATGATCTTGCCCGCCTTGGCGGCCAGGTCCACATCCGCGAACCGCTCCGGGTACAGGGTCAGTCCCGCGTAGTAGGCGTTGATGAGCAGATACGTGACGTTGGGCCCGGCGGCGTTGGCGGAGGGCATGGTGTACACCTGTCCCGACTGGACGGCTCGGAGGCCGTCAAAATAGCCGGGGTCTGCGGCGTACTCGTCGTTCACCAGGTCCATGTTGCCCGGATCCAGGAAGATGATGTCCGGGTCCCAGAGAATGACCTGCTCCAGGTCCACCTCGAACCCGTCGCTGCCGATATAGGCGGTGCCGGTCTCGGCGGCGGCGCGGGCCGCCTCGCCTGTCCGCTCCTCCAAAAGCTCGTCCGCCACGTTATGGGCGTGGACGGCGGTGAAGGGCGGGAAGTTTACATAAGTAAACGCAAAGCCGTGACGGCCGTTGAAGGTGACCGCCCCCGTATAGGCCCGGAGCTTCTCCCCCTCCGGCACGTCCCTGGTGCGCCGGTCCAGGTCCTCCTTGCAGCCGTCCACGAACGAGAGCACCTGCTCGCAGCGCTCCTCGGCCCCCACCACCTGGGCGAACAGGCGCACGGACCGGTGAAACCCCTGGTCGATGAAGCCCTGGGTCCGGTAGCGGATGCTGACCACGGGGATGCCGGTCTGGCGCTGGAGCTCGTCGGCGGCCTCCCGGTCGTACCCGGCCAATATCACGTCCGGGTCCAGCTGGATGATCTGCTCGGCGTAGCCGTTGTTCTCCCCGCTGCCCCCGCCGGGGCCCACGGAGGGCAGGTCCTTCAGCGCGTCGTGGTATACGGGGCTGTAGTCATAGCGAACGGACATGGCGTTGATGTCGCTGTCCTCGGCCCCTACCATCATGTCCACCACGTCCAGATAGGCGGCGAACCGGGGGGCCATGGACCCCAGGCAGACGATGGTCTCCACCTTCTCCGGTATCTCCACCTGCCGCCCCCACACGTCGGTGACGGTGCGCATCCCCGGCTGTCCGTCGGCCAGGCAGGGGGCGGGAAGGGCGGCCAGAAGGGCCCATGTCAGAAGCAGAGCGATGATCTTTTTCACAGCGCGTCTCCTTTCGGTCTTGTCCCCGGGAAACAAAAAGAGCCATACGCCTTTCTTCAGAAAGGGCGTATGCCTCCGGGCATACAGTTTCAGCCGGGGTCGGACAGGTTCGGTCGGACGGCTTCTGCCTCCGTGTGGCCGCTTCCTGCGGCCTTTTTTCCATCATACATGGGCCGGGACCGTTTGTCAAGTGATTCTGCCGGGGAGAAATTGCGGCTGTGGGGTTGTAAAATCCGCCGTTTTCCGGTAGACTGTACATATAAAAATAAATTGGCTCTCCGCGGCGCAAGGCGGGGCGGCCGGATGAGAAAGGAAAACGACAATGCAAAAAGGCGATATCCTCCACGGCTTTCAGGTGCTCTCCTCCCGGGCCCTGCCCGAGATCGGCGCCACTATGTGGCAGATGGAATACCAGAAAAACGGCGCCCGGCTGATCTGGCTGGACCGGCCCGACGATAACAAGACCTTCTCCATCGCCTTCAAGACCATCCCCCAGGACGACACCGGCGTGTTCCACATCCTGGAGCACTCTGTGCTCAACGGCTCGGAGAAGTACCCGGTGAAGGAGCCCTTCGTGGAGCTTCTGAAGAGCTCCATGGCCACCTTCCTCAACGCCATGACCTTCCCGGACAAGACCATGTACCCGGTCAGCTCCCGGAACGCCCAGGACTTTCTGAATCTGATAGACGTGTATATGGACGCGGTGCTCCATCCCCTGAGCCTCCACGACCCCCACGCCTTTTTGCAGGAGGGCTGGCACTATGAGCTGGACAGCCCCGACGGGGAGCTGCGGTGCAACGGCGTGGTCTACAACGAGATGAAGGGGGCCTACGCCTCCCCCGACACGGTGATGAACGAGCAGCTGGACCAGCTCCTGTTCCCGGACAACTGCTACGGCAAGAGCTCCGGCGGCGACCCGGAGCACATCCCGGAGCTGACGTACGAGAACTACCTGGCCAGCCACCGGCGGTTCTATCACCCCTCCAACGCCTATATCTGCCTGGACGGGCAGATGGACCTGGACGCCGTGCTGGAGCGCATCGGCGGCTTCCTGGCCCCCTATGAGCGCATCGACCCGGA
>CANRNA010000103.1 GCA_947631805.1 uncultured Oscillospiraceae bacterium
CGTCTGTTTTTGCTGGCGGCCAGGAGCAGCCCGGCGGCGCACAGGGCCAGCAGCGCCAGCCAGGGGAGGAAGACGGTCTCGTCCCCGGTGCGGGGGGCGCCCGGCTGCCCGCCCGAGGAGGGCGCGAGGGCCGGGACCGCCGTGGGCGCGGCTGTGGAAGTGGGGGACGGTGTTTCTGTGGAAAATGGAGTTGGTGCTTCTGTGGGGATAGGCGTTTCTGTCGGCGGGATATTCGGCGTCTCAGTGGGAGAAGGCGTTTCCGGGGGCGCAGGCCTCGGCGCTATCGTAGGCTCGGGTGTGGGCTCGATAGTGGGAGCGGGTTCCGCCGTAGGTTCAGGCGTGGGCTCCATGGTGGACGCGGGCTCTGCCGTAGGTTCAGGCGTGGGCTCCGTGGTGGGAGCGGGCTCCACCGTGGGTTCAGGTGTGGGCTCTATGGTGGGAGCGGGTTCCGCTGTGGGGCCAGGTGTGGGCTCCGTAGTGGGAACGGGCTCCGCCGTAGGTTCAGGTGTTGGTTCCGTAGTGGGAGCAGGCTCCGCCGTGGGTCCAGGCGTGGGCTCCATGGTGGGAGTAGGTTCTGCTGTAGGCTCAGGTGTGGGCTCCATGGTGGGAGTAGGTTCTGCCGTAGGCTCAGGCGTGGGCTCCGTGGTGGGAGCGGGCTCTGCCGTGGGTTCAGGTGTTGGCTCCGTAGTGGGAGCGGGTTCTGCCGTAGGCTCAGGTGTAGGCTCCGTAGTGGGAGCGGGTTCCGCCGTAGGGCCAGGCGTGGGCTCCGTAGTGGGAGCGGGTTCCGCTGTGGGCACGGGCATCGGCTCCGTGGTGGGAGTAGGTTCCGCCGTAGGTTCAGGTGTCGGTTCTGTAGTGGGAACAGGTTCCACTGTGGGTTCAGGTGTGGGCTCCGTGGAGGGAGCAGGCTCTGCCGTGGGTTCCGGCGTCGGCTCCGTAGTGGGAATCGGTTCCTCGGTGGGGCCGGGGAGCGGTTCTGCTGTCGGAATGGGCTCTTCTGTGGGGGAAGGCTCCGCTGTGGGTTCAGGCGTAGGCTCAGCGGTGGGGATAGGCGCCTCCGTTGGCGCGGGCTCCGCCGGGGGGTCCAAAATGGGGTAGCCCAGGTTGTTGTCCGGACTGTCGGCGGGATAGAAGGCCCCGCCCAGGCTGTCGGGAAAGGCGGCGTCCTTGAGCTGCTCGGTGGGCACGCCTGTCATGGCCGGACCGCTGCCGCCGCCGCCCGCGCCGGGAAGCCCGGCGGCCAGGTCCTGGTCGTAGTAGACGTTGGAGGCGCTGCTCCCATCCCAGCGCCCGGCAAAGGCCCCGGCGTTGGCGCTGTTGGCGTCAATGCTGCCAGCGGCGTAGCAGTTGCGCACGTCGGGCGGGCAGGCGCCCTCAGACGCCGCGCCGTCCAGCGCCCCGGCAAAGCCGCCCACGCAGGCCCCGTCGCCGGTGACCCACACGGAGGCGGTACTGTAGCAGTTGGTGATGCTGCCCCGGCCGTCCGGGGAGCCCTGGATGACGCCCGCCACGCCTCCGGCAAAAATGTTGCCGCCGCTGTTGCCCCCGGCATAGACGAACCCCTGGACGCCGCACCTGTCCATGACGGTGACGCCGGTGGCCTCGCCCACCAGGCCGCCCGTGACGAGGGCCTCGTCCGGCGTGCCCCAGCCCGCGGCGGAGATGGAGCCCCGCACCCGCACGTTTTCCAGCGTGCCGTTGCTCATCCGTCCGGCCACGCCGCCCGCCGCGTGGAGCCCGCCGGTGTAGATGGTCAGCTCCAGCGACAGGTCCCGGACCGTGGCGTTGTGGGTGGCGGCGAAAAAGCCGGAGGCGGTGGTCCGGCCGTTGGGGGTGATGTTCAGCCCCCGTATGGTGTGGCCGCCTCCGTCAAATACCCCCTGGAACACGTGGGAGAGGTCCTCCCCGTTGTCCCAGCCGATGGCGATGAAGGTCCTGCCGGTCATATCTATATCCGCGGCCAGGACCACGGTCTGTCCGGCGTAGGTGACGCCGCTGTTCACGTTTTGGGCGAAGGCGTTCAGCGCCTCCGGGCTGTCGATGACCAGCGCCGGGCCGTCCGCCCGGGCGGAAGAGCTCAGGCTCACCAGCAGCGCCAGGCAGAGCAAAAGACCGGCCAGGCGGCCGGTCCTTTTCCAACTGGTTTTCATTTTTATTCCCCTCTTGTGATCGTTTCATAGTTGGAAGGGCCGTTCGGCCTCGTCCCATTGTATACAAGAGGGGGCTTGTTTGTGCTTTGCGGGGGCGGAAATGTCACATGAGGGGGGCGGCCAGCTTCAGCAGACAGCCCAGCAGGCGGGTGGACAGCTTCTGCTCCCGGACAGTGCGCAGGGTGACGGCCCGGCACTGGGGGAAGGTGTTTTTGAAGTCCCGGAGGATGTCGTCGATGGCGGGGGTCTTGTACAGCAGCGCGGCGCACTCAAAGTGCAGATACAGGCTGCGGTAATCCAGGTTGATGGTGCCCACCACGGCCTTTGTCCCGTCGCTGACGAACACCTTGGAGTGGACGAAGCCGGGGGTGTACTCATAAATTCGTACGCCCGCCTCCACCAGCTCCTTGTAGTGGCTCTTGGCCAGGAGGTTGGCGTACTTCTTGTCCGGGATGCCCGGAAGGATGAGCCGCACGTCCACCCCCCGCCGGGCGGCGAAGGTGAGAGCGGTGACCATCTCCTGGTCCAGGATGAGATAGGGGGTCATGATGTACACATAGTCCCGGGCGGTGTGCAGGATATTCAGATACACCATCTCCCCGGTGCGCTCGTCGTCCATGGGGCTGTCCCCGAAGGGGATAACGCAGCCCAGGTCATCCCCCCGGCTGGGGGTGGGGGCGTTGAGATAGGGCTCGTATATGCGTTGCTGCTCCCCGGCGTTCCACAGCCGCAGGAACATGAGCGTCAGACTGCGGACCGCGTCCCCGGATATCATGACGGCGGCGTCCTTCCAGTGGCCGAACTTCTCCCGCCGGTTGATGTACTCGTCCGCCAGGTTCACCCCGCCGGTGAAGCCCACCTTTCCGTCGATGACCAGTATCTTCCGGTGGTCCCGGTTGTTATAGGAGGTGGAGATGAAGGGCCGGATGGGGGCGAACACCTTGCACTGGATGCCCTTTTCCCGGAGCTTTTTGGGGTAGCTGTAGGGCAGGCGCATGATGGCGCAGGTCCCATCGTACAGCACCCGCACATCCACTCCCTGGCGGACCTTCCGGGCCAGGATGTCCACCACGCTGTCCCACATCTCGCCCTCTTCCACGATGAAATACTCCAGGAAGATGAAGCGCTCCGCCTTTTCCAGCTCCCGGAGCATGGCCTCGTATTTGCTCTCCCCCTGGGAGAAGTAGACGACGGGGCTGTTCTCATACACGGCGTAGCCGTTGCGCCCGGCGGCGTACACCGCCAGGGGATAGAAGTCGGGCTCCTCCCGCTTCAGCCGGGCCATCAGCTCGCCCTGCTCCGGCATGAGAGGGGCGCTCTCGGCCACGATCTTTTGCAGGAGCTCCTGCTCCGCCCGGTGGCCGATGTCGAAGGCGATGAACAGATACAGCAGCACGCCGAAGACCGGCACCAGCGCCACGATGATGCACCAGGTGAGCTTCACGGTGGGGTCCAGCCGGGTGTTGAGCAGATAGGCCAGAAACACCGCCGTCAGGACGTTGACCAACCCGGACAGATAGATGCTGTACTGCTCCAGCCGCCCGAAGACCACAAAGATGAAGGCCATCTGGACCAGCACCATCATGGTCACCACCGCGCCGCGGCCGAAGACGATGTTCAGCAGTCCCCGGCGGGGGCGGGTGTTGCGCACGGAATTTTCCTGCTCGGTCATGGTTCTCCCTCCTTCCTCCTTTGCGGCGGTGTTTACGCCGCTTTCTCCAGCTGGGTGTTCAGCCAGGCCCCCAAAAACAGCAGATACAGCGAGCAGTACATCCAGAACAGGGAGATGATCACGATGGCCAGGCCCCCGTATACGCTGAAAAACCGGAACCGCTCCACCGCCCAGGAGTAGACCTGGGAGAAGGCCAGCCAGGTGGCGGCGGAGAAGGCCGCCCCCGGGAGCTGGCGGCGGAAGATCAGCTCCCGCCGGGGCACGTAGCGGAACATCAGGGCGTTGATGACCGTCACCAGGGCGAAGAACACCACTCCCCGCAGCCGCAGCAGCACCGCCCAGAGCCCGGTCCCGTCCGGCAGCAGGCCGACGGAGGCCAAAAGCCGCTCCCCGAAAAACAGCAGGGCCAGATTCGCCAGAATGAGCACGATCAGCGCCGCGGTGTACAATGCCCCCATGAGCCGCCGCCGCAGATATCCGCCGTAGCTCTTGCCGTCGTATATCTGCCCCACGGCCCGCATGACGAGTCCCAGGAACTTTCCCGCGGACCACAGCTCCACCACAAGGCCCACCACCAGCGCCACCGCCGACCCGGCGTATATGTCCGGCACCAGGGAGCCGAGAAGCTCCTGGAAGGGTCCGGGGGCGTAGCTCAGCAGGGCTTCCTGGAGCTGCTGCTCGGTGAAGGGCAGATAGGGCAGCAGGCCCAGCACCACCACGGCCAGGGGGCCCAGGGAGAAAAACAGGTAATAGGTGCCGCTGGTGGCGTACAGCCAGATATCCGTCCGGCTGTACTCTTCCGCCGCCTGTTTCAGCTTTTGCAGCGCCGTGCCCTCTCTCATCTCCGCCCCCGCTTTCTCAAAAAAGGCCGCCCGGCTGGGCGGCCTTGCTTATTCTAGTATACTGTGCCGGGGGCAGAATATCAAGAAAAAAACGGCGGGAAATGAAGCGCTCTCAACCCCTGCACGCGGGACAGATGTGGTAGAGCTTCAGGTCGTAGCCGGTGATGGTAAGGCCCTGGGCCTTGGCCAGAGGGTCCAGCAGGCCGTCCGGGAGGACCAGGTCCTCCACCCGGCCGCACCGCTGGCATATCAGGTGGGGATGGGGCCGCCGCTCCCGGTCGTAGCGGGCGGGGGCGTCCGGCATCTCCAGCTTTCGTATCTGCCCCTCCTGGACCAGCAGGCCCAGGTTGCGGTATACGGTGCCCCGTGCCAGGGAGGGCATCTCCGCCCTGGCCAGGTCATATATCTCCTCCGCCGTCCGGTGCTCCGGCGCGGCGGTGATGATGTTATAGATGAGCTGCCGCTGCCTGGTCATGGCTGTCACTCCTATAAGAAAATAGGATTCATTCCTAAATTATTATACCATGGTCCAGGGCGATGCGCAAGAGGGGAATGGAGCGGCTATATATGCAGGAGATATTGATACAGGGGCATCAGGGCGGTGTATATGTCCAGCACCTGGTCCAGCAGCTCCGGGCCGGGCGGGTCCGGGTCGAACCAGACGGTCTTGCCCATCTCCACCGTCCTGGCGTTGTACCAGTCGTAGAGCAGCGGGCCCGGATCGCCCTTGGGCTTTTTGTACACCTGCCAATAGGGGGCCAGGTCCGGGCGCTTTTTCAGGTCCCGGACGATCTTTTCCAGCCGCCGGGGGTCGCTGTCGATGCTCTTGCGCCAGCGCTCCAGCAGCTCCCCCTGCATGTTCCAGCAGCCCATGCCCGCCTCCCAGCTCTTGGCGTCTATGCCGAACCAGAACTGGGGAGTGGGGGTGTATATCTCCCCGGATACGCCCAGGGAAAACCACAGATGCTCCTTGAAGGGCCCCCGGCCGAACAGCCGTCGAGCGTCCCGCCAGATGCGGGACACGTGCAAGGCGGGGGCCGCGCCGGGGAAGCGCTCGTCCATGGCCGCCTTCAGGTCCTCGGCCAGGGCGTGGACGGGGATATTCAGACAGCGCTCAAAATCGGCCCGGTGCTCGTTGAACCAGGGCCGTTCGTTGTTGAAGGACAGGCCCCACAAAAAGGCGGGCAGGTCCTTGGGAAAGCCCTCGAAGGGCGGGATATTTTTGGGCACGGGTCAATCCTCCTTCACCTGGCCGTAGGTCCCAAAGCGGGCACGGGCCCGGTCCATCTCCTGACCGGTGAGCAGCACGGGCGCACAGCCGGAGGCCAGGCAGCGCAGATACACCTCCGCGCAGAACTCCAGCTCCACCGCCAGCTGAAAGGCGCTCTCCATGTCCGCCCCCAGGCAGATCAGGCCGTGGTTGGCCAGCAGCACCGCGTCGCCCCCGTCCGCCGTCTCCACGGCGGCCCGGGCCAGCGCCTCGGACCCGAAGTCCTGATAGGGGGCGCAGGGGACCTGGTCCCGGCCGGAGAGGGCCACCAGATAGCTCACGGCGGGCAGGCTCCGGCGCAGACAGGCCAGGGCCGTGATGGCCGGGGAGTGGGTGTGGACCACGGCGGCCCGGTCCGGCCGAGCGGCGTAGAACAGCCGGTGCATGGCAGACTCCGAGGAGGGCTTCCGCCCCCCGTCCACCGTATTCCCGTCCAGGTCGATGACCGTCACGTCCGCCGGGGCGATGGACTGATAGTCCATCCCGCTGGGACTGATGGCCACGAGCCCGGTGTCCCGGCCCCGGACGCTCAGATTTCCGCCCGTTCCGGCGGTGAGCCCCGCCGGTATCAGCCTGCGGCCATATTCGGCCACCAAGACCCGCTCTTTTTCCAGAAGCATTTGAC
>CANRNA010000104.1 GCA_947631805.1 uncultured Oscillospiraceae bacterium
TCGCCGGTGATGGGCACGTTGGGCATCATGGCCTTGACCCGCTCGGCGGCGTTGTGCATCCGGTCCACATCCTCACCTGCGCCGGAGCCGAAGGTGGAGTAGCTCAGGAAGGCTACCTTCGGATCGATGCCGAACATGCGGCCGCACTTGATGGTCTCGGTGGCGATCTCCACCAGGTCGTCCTCGCTGGGGTGGATGTTGATGGCGCAGTCGCCCATGGCCAGAACGGTGCTGTCACCGGTGGCGGAGGGGTGGACCATGATAAAGCAGGAGGAGACGATCCGGTTGCCCGGCTTGGTCTTTATCAGCTGCAGGGCGGGACGGACCGTGTCGGCGGTGGAATAGGTGGCGCCGCCCAGCAGGGCGTCGGCCTCTCCCATGGCCACCAGCATGGTGCCGAAGTAGTTGCGGTGCTTCAGGGCCTCCCGGCACTGCTCCTCGGTCATCTTGCCCTTGCGCAGCTCGACCATCCGCTTGACCATGGCCTCCACGTCGTGGTAGGTCTTGGGGTCGATGATGGTGGCGCCGCGGATATTGTAACCGGCCTTCTGGGCGGCGGTAAGTATCTCCAGCTCGTTGCCCATCAGGATGGGGGTCAGAAACGTGCCCGACAGAAGACGGGCCGCCGCCTCCAGGATGCGGGGGTCATTGCCCTCGGTAAAAACGATCTTGCGGGGTCTGGCTCTCAGGGAGTCAATCAGTTCTTGAAACATCTGGTCCATCCTCCTCATGCTTTTAACGCAAAAACGGCGCGGGACCTTGGCCCGCAGCGCTTTTTATAATCATAGCACGGGCTGTTGGAAAATGCAAGTTTCTGTTTACAAATTTTCATATCTCGTATATAATACTTAAAGTTATCAGACAGGAAGAGAGGCAACAGGATGCAGGAGCGTGTTTTTTGCGAGAATCTGTCCCACCTGCGGAAGGAGAAGGGCGTCAGCCAGCGGAAGGCGGCGTCGGACCTGCTCATCTCCCAGGCGCTTTTGAGCCACTATGAAAACGGCGCCCGGGAGCCGGGGCTGGCCTTCGTGTGCCGGGCGTGCGACTATTACGGCGTGTCGGCGGATTATCTGCTGGGGCGCACCACCGAACAGGGCGGGGCCGTCGTGACCCCGGAAATACTCCGGCAGCTGGCCCGGCAGATGCGCCAGATCGCGGAGCAGGCGGAGAATTATCTATGACACAGGCCAATATTCGGAATTTTTCCATCATCGCCCACATCGACCACGGCAAATCCACCCTGTCCGACCGGCTCATAGAGCTGTGCGGGGCGGTGGATGCCCGGCAGATGTCCGACCAGATACTGGACAACATGGACCTGGAGCGGGAGCGGGGCATCACCATCAAGGCCCGGGCCGTGACGCTCCGGTGGAAGGACTATCAACTCAACCTCATCGACACGCCGGGCCACGTGGACTTCAACTATGAGGTCAGCCGGTCCCTGGCCGCCTGCGAGGGGGCCATACTGGTGGTGGACGCCTCCCAGGGGGTGGAGGCCCAGACCCTGGCCAACACCTACCTGGCCATGGACCACGATCTGGAGATACTCCCCGTTATCAACAAGATAGACCTGCCCGCCGCCGACCCCGCCAGGGTGAAGGCGGAGGTGGAGGATATCATCGGCATACCCGCCATGGACGCGCCGGAGATATCCGCCAAAAACGGCGTGAACATCCAGGCGGTGCTGGACGATATCATCGCGGGCGTCCCCGCCCCCAAGGGGGACAGGAGCGCGCCCCTGAAGGCCCTGGTGTTCGACAGCCAGTACGACAGCTACCGGGGCGTCATCGTGCTCGTCCGGGTGAAGGACGGGGTCCTGGCCCAGGACATGGACGTGAAGTTCATAGCCACCGGCGCGGTCTACAAGGTGGTGGAGGTGGGCCATCTGCTGCCCACCCGGCTGGAGCCCTGCGACCGGCTGGAGGCCGGAGAGGTGGGATATTTCACCGCCAGCATCAAAAACGTCCGGGACACCCGCATCGGCGACACGGTGACGGGGGCGGCCGTCCCGGCGGGGGAGCCCCTGCCCGGCTACCGGCCCGCCCGGAGCATGGTCTACTGCGGCATTTACACCGAGGACGGGTCCAAGTACCCGGACCTGCGGGACGCGCTGGAAAAGCTCCAGCTCAACGACGCCAGCCTGGCCTTTGAGCCCGAGTCCTCCGCGGCGCTGGGCTTCGGGTTCCGGTGCGGCTTTCTGGGTATGCTACATTTGGAGATCGTCCAGGAGCGGCTGGAGCGGGAGTTCGACCTGGATTTGGTGACCACCCTGCCCTCGGTCATCTATGAGATAGAGATGACCGACGGCTCCGTGCGGTATGTGGACAACCCCCACAACTACCCGGAGGCGTCCGCCATAGCGGAGGCCCGGGAGCCCTACGTGAAGATGAGCATCATCTCCCCCCAGGAGTTCGTGGGCAACATCATGCCCCTGTGCCAGGACCGGCGAGGGGTGTATCAGGGCATGCAGTATCTGGACCAGCGGCTCGTGGAGCTGAGCTATGAGATGCCCCTGGGGGAGATAATCTATGACTTCTTCGACACCCTGAAGGCCCGCACCCGCGGCTACGCCTCCATGGATTACGAGTTTGCCTGCTATAAGCCCTCGGAGCTGGTGAAGGTGGACCTGCTCTTAAACGGCGAGCCGGTGGACGCCCTGAGCCTCATTGCCCACCGGGACAAGGCCTATCCCAGGGCCCGGCGGCTGTGCGAAAAGCTCAAGGAGAACATCCCCCGCCAGCTCTTCGAGGTGCCCATCCAGGCGGCCATCGGCGGGAAGATAATCGCCCGGGAGACGGTGAAGGCCCTGCGGAAGGACGTGCTTGCCAAGTGCTACGGCGGCGATATCACCCGGAAAAAGAAGCTGCTGGAAAAGCAGAAGGAGGGCAAAAAGAAAATGCGCTCCCTGGGCAGCGTCCAGCTCCCCACCGAGGCGTTTTTGGCCGTGCTGAAATTGGATGAATGATAAAACCCGGCGCTCCCGGTCCCCACGGACCGGGAGCGCTGATTATATGTTTTCTTATCCCAGCAGCGGCGCGGCCGCCTCGGGAAAGCCACGGGAGGCGAACAGGGCCTTTTCGTCCTGGGCCAGGCACACGCCGCGGGAGACGATGTGTATCCGGCGGCAGGCGCCGGGGCCGAACAGCCGGTCCATGGACGTCTGATACAGGTCCAGATTCATCTCCGGCAGTATGGCGTGGATATACCCGCCGAAGCCCCCGGCGTGGGCCCGCCAGGCTCCCCGGCCCACCAGCAGGTCGGAGGAGGCCTCCAGCCCCTGGGTCAGCCGTTCGTCCCAGCCGTCGGCGGAGAAGGCCCGGCGGAGCCGCTCCTGGCTCCGGCCCGACTCGTTCATCAGGTCCATATACCGCTGGCCGTCCCGCAGTCCCAAGGCGTCCGCCATGGAGGACACCCGCCATATCTCGTCCATGAAATGCCGCGCCCGCATCCACTGGTGGTCGTTCTGGTGGGCGGGCCACTGCTCGTCGAAGACCGGGCGGCGTATCTTTGCCAGGAAGGGCTCCCCGAAGGTCTGGGCCACGGCGGCCATATCCGACCAGATGCGGGCATAGACCTGCTCGGAGGGAGCGGCGCTGACGCCGCCGGTGTCCGTCAGGCACACGGCCAGGCCCAGGCTGTCAAAGTCGCAGGAGACGGGGACGATCTTGTTTTCCAGAATGTCCAGATATACCCCGCCGCCCATGGCGCAGGCCAGGGGGTCTATCAGGCCGCAGGCCTTGCCGTACCAGCGGGATTCCGCCTTCTGGGCGGCCCTGGCCAGGTCCTCCGGCGTTATCTCCGCCTCGGAGAAGGTAGCCAGCATGAACCCCACCAGCACGCACAGCGCCGCCGAGGCGGCCAGCCCCCGGCCGGGGGGCAGGTCGCTGAACAGATAGGCGTCGAAGCCCCGGAGCTGGGGGATGGTCTCGGCCATCACCCCCGCCATCCCCCGCACCAGGGCGGAGGAGCGGCCCATTTCTTTTTCGTCCGGCCACAGCCGGGTGAGGTTCACCTCTACCGGGTCGAAGCCCTCGCAGAACACCCGGATGATGCCCTCGTCGTTGGCCTCCGCCTCGGCGGTGATGCCCCTGTCCATAGCGGCGGCCATGACCCGGCCCCGCTGCTGGTCCGTGTAATTACCGGCCAGCTCCACGCGGCCGGGACAGAAAAATCGTGTCATTTTCTCTCCCAAGCCTTATTTCGCCTCAAGGGCGGTGAAAAACTTCTCTCTTTAACGCACAAAGGCGCATAATAAGCCATTTTTACTAAAACAACATTATAGAATTGCTTTCTTGCCGAATCAAGGCTATAATGTGTAATTAAGATTACAAATCATAAACAAGCGAGGCGTGACCATGACGAACGAAAAGCAGCGCAACCTCACCATGCTGTGCGATTTTTATGAGCTGACCATGGGCAATGGCTATCTGGCCGCCGGGATGGACGAGCGGGTGACGTATTTCGATCTGTTCTTCCGTTCCGTGCCGGACGGGGGCGGCTTTGCCATCGCCGCGGGGCTGGAGCAGATCATCGACTATGTGCAGGACCTGCACTTCGACCCGGAGGATATCGACTATCTCCGGGGCCGGGGCATTTTCTCCGAGGACTTTCTGCGCTATCTGGAGAACTTCCGCTTCACCGGGGACATCTGGGCCGTGCCGGAGGGCACCCCGGTCTTCCCCAGGGAGCCCCTGCTGACGGTCCGGGCCCCGGCCATCCAGGCCCAGCTTCTGGAGACCTATATGCTGTGCGCCATCAACCACCAGAGCCTTATCGCCACCAAGGCCAACCGCATCGTCCGGGCGGCCCAGGGGCGGAAGGTGCTGGAATTTGGCTCCCGCCGGGCCCAGGGGGCGGACGCGGCCATCGTGGGGGCCCGGGCGGCCTATATCGGCGGCTGCGCCGGGACGGCCTGCGCCATCAGCGACCAGATATACGGCGTCCCCGCCGGGGGCACCATGGCCCACGCCTGGGTGCAGATGTTCGACACGGAGCTGGACGCCTTCCGGGCCTATTGCAAAACCTATCCGGACAGCGCCACCCTCCTGGTGGACACCTATAATACCCTGCAGAGCGGCGTGCCCAACGCCATCCGGGCCTTTGACGAGATACTCCGGCCCCTGGGCATCGAGAAGTGCGGCATCCGCCTGGACTCCGGGGACCTGGCCTATCTGTCCCGCCGGGCCCGGCAGATGCTGGACGAGGCCGGGTGGCCCCAGTGCACCATCACCTGCTCCAACGCCCTGGACGAGTACCTCATCCGGGACCTGATAAGCCAGGGGGCCTGCATCGACTGCTTCGGCGTGGGCGAGCGGCTCATCACCGCCAAGAGCGACCCGGTCTTCGGCGGGGTGTATAAGCTCACTGCCGTGGAGGGGACCGACGGGACCATCACCCCCAAGATAAAGATCAGCGAGAACGTGGGGAAGATAACCAACCCCCACTTCAAAAAGGTCTGGCGGCTCTATGCCCGTGACACGGGCAAGGCCCTGGCGGACTATCTGACCGTGTACGACGAGACCGTGGACGACAGCGGCACCATGGAGATATTCGACCCGGAGGCCACCTGGAAGCGGAAGGAGGTCTATGATTTCCGGGCCCAGGAGCTGCTGCAGCCCATCTTCCGGGGAGGCGAGCTGGTGTATGAAAAGCCCTCCCTGGAGCAGATAAAGACCTACTGCGCCGCCCAGGTGGGCACGCTGTGGGACGAGGTGCTCCGCTTCGAGAACCCCCACCGGTACTATGTGGACCTGTCGAAGAAGCTCTGGGACATCAAGAACGGCTTGCTCCATGACCGAAAGTGACGGGAGAAAAATGTTCAAAATGCCAAATTTAGCGGTCCGGACTGCCGGACCGCTAAATTAGTACTTGCAATATTCTTCCATAGACAATATAATGTGCGTACGAGATAACATAAGGCAGGACGTGGAGCGCAGCGAACACTCCACGCCCCTATGCAGGAGAAAAGCGCTCTCCCACACAGCAGATTTCTGCGCCAGCCTCATTATACCCGCTCCCCTTGTTTTTTACAAGTAGCCAGTTGTGATGAGTTGTGTGCAGCCTTCACGGCGGTGTAGGGAAAAGTGACCTTGCGCCGCCTTTGTGTATCTCGGCAGGGAGTGCCAAGGGGGCCGGACAGCCGGTCTCCCGCGGCGGCCCTGTTGAGAGCCCATTATTACAGTCCAAATTAAGAAGGAGGACGAACAATGAAGAGACTTCTCACCCTGCTCCTGGCCCTGGTCATGGTCCTGGCCCTGGCCGTCCCCGCCCTGGCGGAGGAGGCCTCGGGGACCACCATCACCCTGGACGCCGGGAAAGGCACGTTCGGCAGCAGTTCGACTACTACCGTGGAAGTAACGGACGGAAAAGTGCCCACGCTTCCTAACCCCAGCCGCGACCTCTGGGATTTTAAGGGCTGGTATACGCTTCCTCCCACGGAGGGGATGCAAGGCACCTATGGCGATGACTTCTCCGATATGGTGGAAGTAATAAAGCCCAACGGCCGACTGGTCCAAGAGGGCGACGTTTACGACGCCGAGGAGATG
>CANRNA010000105.1 GCA_947631805.1 uncultured Oscillospiraceae bacterium
CCGCTCGGCGCAGTCCCGGTTGAACGCCTCTATCTCCTCCGGGGTCAGGATGATATCCTCCGCGCCCTCCTGCCGGTCCGCCCAGTAGGAGGCGTCGCTCATCTCCGCCGTCACCCCGGGCATATAGGATACGCCGGGGGCGGCCAGGGCCGTCTGGCCCGCTCCCAAGACCGCCAGCAGCGCCAGCAGCAGACAAAACAGCCGTTTCATTCCAAAACGCCTCCTTCGACAAATTCTCTTTCATTATACCGGATTTCTGCCGAAAGTACAAACCCTATAAAAATATTCCCCGTCCGGCGAACGGGGAATATCCTTATACATTGCTTTACTGCCGCCATTTCACAGGTCATACTCCCAGGATCGTAAACTCTTCATACTCCGTAAAGCAGTCGTCTGCCCAAGGTGTTGCCTCGGCAATAATAGCCGCCCAGGCTGGGTCGGCCTCTTGCGCGTTCTTCACGATCGCCTTCCACTGCTCCCTTGTAACGACCGTTATCCCACAAAAATCAAAACCCGTTATAACGCTTCCGATCAGCTCTGACAGATGATACTCCTCCCAGAGGTCGCCACTTATATTGAGCGAGTCTTGCAGCCAGAATTCGCCATGATAACTGCCCTTCTGGAATTCGAGATAAAATGTGCTGCCAGATATTTCTCGTTCTTCTTGGTCAACAAAATACACCATGGAAAGGACCATTATGCGCAGAAAGAAAGCAGCTCACCCCAAGGCGCGGATGCCAACGGATACTAATGCCTCTTTCCGTGGCTCATTATAGCCTATACGTCATGACAAGAACGTCAGCGCCGTCATTCCCAGGGAGCCCGCTATGAACAGGAGCATCCCCACGTTCCCATACACGGTCTTGAACCGCCTGCCGCGGGGCAGCTCCAGCGGGGCCGGGTCAAAATATACCCGCCGCGCCCGGACGCACAGCAGCACGAGCCCTGTGACGGACAGCGCCAGCATGGCCAGCAGATAGGCGACGAGGGGCAGCAGCCGGGAGACAAAGGACACCAGCACCCCCGCCCCGCCCGCGCCGATGGCGTCCAGGGAGTCCAGGCCGATGCTGTCCAGTATGGCCGGAGCCGCCACCCCGCCCAGCAGGTTGATGAACAGGTGCAGCCCGGCGCTGTAGCGCAGCCGCCCGGTCCGCAGATAGACATACCCCAGCAAAAGCCCCAGAGCGAAGGCGTAGAAAAACTGGGACAGGTTCCCGTGGAACAGGCCGAACAGCAGCGCCGAGACCGTCACCGCCAGCTTTTCCCCGTACACGCTCATTCGGTCTATGAGCTGCTTGCGGAAGATGTATTCCTCTATGATCGGGGCCAGGATGACCATCACCAGCACCCGCACCCAGACGTCCCCCGTCCGGGTGTAGACCAGCAGGGGATTTTCCGCGCTTATGCCCAGGGCGGCGTGGAGCAGCGACAGTATCAGGCTGCCCACAAGATTGCCCGCGTACATCAAAAAGATGCTTATGACGGCCGCCGTGACCAGCTGTCCCGCCTTCATGCCGTGCTTCTCCCGTGGCACGGCGGGGACACGCCGGAAAAGGGCCAGCCCCAGAGGCACCGCCGCCAGGTACATGGGCGCGAAGGTGGCCAGCCACAGCGCCCAGCCGGGCTCGTCCCCCGCCGGATACAGCCGCCCGACAAGGGCCGACGCCCCCAGCTGCAGCACAGTGGAGGCCGCCAGCATCACGAAAAGCCCCAGTCCCAGCTGGGAAAACCGCTTTCCGGCCAGGCGGATGTCCTCCTGGGAGGCGGTGCTGACCGTCGGCCTCTTCCCGTCCCGGGGGTCGATGAACAGGGGCGTGAGGGCGAAAAACACCAGCCCCAGCCCAATGTTGAGCACCGCCGCCCCCAGAAGGGCCGGTGCGGCGTGGCCGAAGGCGATGCCCGCCGCCACGATGGCGATATCCGGCAGCAGGCCGAAATAGACGAACAGGACCTGGATCAGCTGCTTCAGCGTCTTTCCGGCGGAGACCGGCACGGACAGGCCGATGAACGCCCCCACGTTCGTGGCGTAAAAATCCACCGAGACGATGAGCGGCAGCCAGGCCAGGGCCGTCAGCGGGTTCGCCCCCGCCGCCAGGGCCCCGACGACCACCGCCGGGAGCGCGTCCAGCAGACAGTTGGCCGACCCGCCCATCACCGACCAGAAGAGCTTGGCCCAGGTGCTCTCCGGGATGAGCACGAAATAGTCCATATTCGTGTCCTGGGCCAAAGGGTTGCCCAGGGCGCGGAAAAAGCTCAGGCCCGCCAGCGTCAGCCCCACGGGCAGGGCGCTCCCCGTGCTGCCGGTATAGCGGCATATCGCGGCCACTCCCACCGCCGCCACCAGATAAAGCTCCATGGTCTTGGTGAAAGCCCCCAGCTGGGCAAAGCGGAAGCGGTTGTACATGGCCTTGAAAAAGAACACGTTGGCTCCCGCCCCGTGGCCCAGGCCGTCCCGGCGGAGCTTTTCGCTCCTGTCCTTTTTCCGCCTGACCATCACGTTGGAGGGCCTTTCCGACTGGGCCGCCGCCATGAGCTCGGCGGTCTGTTCGGACCGGGCCATGGCGTCCTCATAGAAGTCCGCCTTGACGTGCCATATCACGTATACCAGCGCCGCGCCGCCCAGCCCCAGGGCCCCCAGGCACAGCGCCGCGCCCGCGCCGTTCCCCTCCGCCGCGAAGGCGCAAAAGCCCTTCAGCCAGCCCCAGATGGGGATATACCGGGTCGCGCCGCCGTTGAAAAAGGACACCGCGGCGGCCAGATACCCCTCGCCGCTCCGGGCGGCGTAAGCCATATACCCCGCCGCTATCACGCCCAGCAGGGCGTAGACGTCCCAGCGCAGGGACCGCCTGACCGCGGGATAGAGGTTCGACAGCATATAAAGCAGCACCCGGATGAGCGTGCCGAAGACCACCGCCAGAGCCCAGGCCGCCACCAGAGACACCGTCGCCCATAAGCTGAGCCCCATGTTTCCGGTCAGGTTCGGTATCTGGATGAGTATATACGCGCTGCCCAGCACCGACACCCCCAGCTGCGTGCTCAGGCGGAACATGAGCACCGACTGGGGCTTCATCGGGGAGGCGAACAGCAGGTCCACGTCCGCCGGGAGGAATATCCGGCTGCCGTTTTTGTCCGCCCCCAGGGCGAAAAACGCGAACACCGCCAGCGCGACCCCGCCCACGGCCAGCTCGACAAGGTCGCTCTGCCCGACGCCCAGTCTCTCCCAAAACGCCGTCTCCGTCTCCGTTTCCGCCGCCTCCGCCGCAGGCTCCGGCCCGTCGGAGGAGCCGCCCAGCATGGCGGAGAAGGCCCCTACGGCGATGCCCACGGCAAAGCAGACGAGCAGGAAGATGAGCACCCACGTCCTGCACAGCTTTTTTATCTGGTTTTTGAAGGTGTGCAGGGCGTAATAGCCAAGGAGCCTCATGCGCCCTCCTCTCCGGGGTGGGTCATATCCTCCCGGCCCACGCCCTCGGTCACGGCGAAGAACAGCTCCTCCAACGTCCGGCCGTCCGCGTCCAGCTCCCGGCGTGTCACGTTGGCCCGGATGGCGCCCTTATCCATGATGATGGTCCTGTCCCACAGCATATCCACGCTGTCGATGATATGGGTGCTGATGAGCAGGGTCCTGCCCTGGGCGCGCATGTCCTCTATGAGGTTTTTCAGCTCCTTGATGGCGTGGGGGTCCAGGCCGATCATGGGCTCGTCCAGTAGCAGCACTTTCGGTTCCGGCAGGAGCCCCAGGCAGATATTGAGCTTTTGCTGCATGCCCTTGGACAGCTCGTCGCCGAATTTTTTCTTTTTGTCCTCCAGCTCAAAGCGCCTGAAGAGCTCCTCCGCCCGGTCCTTATAATCGCTGAGCCGGTAGGCCCGTGCCAGAAATTCGATATGCTCCGACACCGTCAGGTTGGGATACAGCGACGGCAGCTCCGGGATGTACCCCAGAAGCCGCCTGGCCTCCACGGTCTTGTTGGGATATCCCCCCACGGTTATCTGCCCGTCGTAGCGCAAAAAGCCGATGATGGACTTCATGATGGTGCTCTTGCCCGCGCCGTTGGGCCCCAGCAGCACGGTGACGCTGCCCGGGTCCAGATGAAAGGTCAGATCGTCGCAGGCGGTCAGCTTGCCGTACCTCTTGGTGACGTGCGATACTTGCAGCATAAATTTTGCCCCTTTCTCTCCAGCAAAAAGTGCGCAGCCGAAGCCGCGCACGAAAAACGCAGCTCGACTTCTGTTGCCACACAGACTACTCCGGAGCAGGGAATAACGTCAAGCATACGTTTTTACCGATAGTATGCCTGTCCGGAAGAATATTTATCTGTGTGGCATATTTTATTATATCACATATCCCCCAAAATGCAACGCCCGCCCGGCGTGCTGCTTTCCAATATGTATTCCTGGCAAAAATGATGGCGCGGCCCAGGCCGCGCCATCCCTATCCACATATTTCCGGGCGTTCAGACCGCCACGAACTCGTTTTCCCGCTCAATGTACCGGCAAAACACGAACACGCCGCACACTATCTCCGGGCGCAGTCCGCTCTGGTCCTCCACGCCCCAGCCCCCGGTCAGGCCCCGGTGGACGATGCGCAGCACCGCCCTCCCCCCGCTGTCCAGCAGCGCGTAGGTCTGGCTGTTGACCATCACCAAAGAGTAGCGGACGCCGCCCAGGGTGACCCGCGCCCGGTCCACCCGGGGCATACGGTTCACCGGCCAGCCCGTCCGGGCCGGGTCCTGGCCCGCCGCGTAGCGGGGCCTGGCCTGGGCACACTCGGCTCCGGCGCTGTCCAGCAGCGCGTATGTCCTGCCGGACACATCCCCCTCGCCGCCGGGGTCGCCGTCGTTCCGGGCCACGGCCGTCAGAACGGTCCCCCCGTCCGGGGACAGTATCCTCCGCTCCTCATGGGAGAGCACTCCCTTTATGCGCATACACATCTTTCCCGTGGCCTTCTCATACAGCGCTCCCGCCGACAGGACATATTCCGCCATCGTCTCCGCCTCCCTCAAAAAAGAAGATATGCCAGCGTGCCCAGGGCGCCGGACACGAGCATCACGTGGATGGGCTTTGCCCGAAACAGCCGCAGCGCCGCCAGGGCCAGGGCGAACAGCCCCACCGACACCCAGTTGACGCCCCCCAGGTCCGCCGGGAGGGACTTCTGCCCGAAAAAGGCCAGCGCCGTCAGGGACAGCCCCGCGGAGGCTATCATGGCCACTACCGCCGGACGAAGGCCCGCCAGAATGCCCTTCACCGTGGTCAGGCCCCGGTAGCGGTAATAGAGATACGCCAGCGCCAGCACGATGACGCAGGCGGGCAGCACGCACCCCGCCGTCGCCACCAGGGCCCCCGGCAGGCCCGCCACCCGGATGCCCACAAAGGTGGCCGCGTTGATGGCGATGGGGCCCGGCGTCATCTCCGCGATGGTCATGATGTCCGCAAACTGGGTCATGGTCAGCCAGGGATGGACCTCGATGACCTGGTGCTGGATGAGGGGCATGGCCGCGTAGCCACCGCCGATGCTGAACAGGCCAATCTGGAAAAAGCTCCACAAGAGCTCAAGAAAGATCATGCCGCCGCACCCCCTTTCCGGCCCGCCGGAGCGTTCCCGCCGCGCCCGCCAGGCCGCAGACCAGGATGACGAGGATGATATTCACGTTCCAGACCCGGACGGCCAGGAACGACAGCAGCATGATGACCGGCGGCATGAGCCGCTTTTCCCCCAGCACCTCCCGACCCATGGTGAGCACCACGTCGCATATCACCGCCGCCACCCCCGCCAGCATCCCGTTCATGGCCATGTTCACCAGGGCGTTGTCCCGCACCGCGCTGTAAAAGCAGGATATCGCCGATATGATGACCAGCGGCGGCAGCACCGTGCCCAGCACGGTCAGCAGCGCCCCCGCGCACCCGGCCACGTGGTACCCCACCAGGATGGAGGCGTTCACCGCGATGGCCCCGGGGCATGACTCCGCGATGGCGATAAGGTCCAGCATCTCCCGCTCCTCTATCCAGCCCAGCTCCTTGACAAAGCGCTCCCGCATCAGCGGCACGATCACGAAGCCCCCGCCGAAGGTCCCGGCGCTCAGCCTGAAGGTGGAGGAAAAGAGCTTCCAATATACGCCTTTTTCTCTGTTCACTGTCCTCGCCTCCTGTCGAGGGCATTATAATCCTTGATTTTTAATATATGAAATAATATAATTAAATAAAGATAATAATAGATTCATTATAAGGCGGGATACCATGACCATACGGCACATACGGATATTTCTGGCGGTGTGCGAGAGCGGCTGTAACACCACCCGGGCGGCCCAGGCGCTGCACATGTCCCAGCCAGCGGTGAGCCTGGCCGTCCGGGAGCTGGAGCAGTATTACGGCGTGGCCCTCTTCGACCGCATCGGGCGGCGGCTTCGGCTGACGGAGGCGGGCGAGCGCTTCCGGGATTACGCCGCCCACATCGCCAA
>CANRNA010000106.1 GCA_947631805.1 uncultured Oscillospiraceae bacterium
GCGTCGAAAAAGCCCAGCTTTCCCGGTATATCCGTGAGCACCTCCGTGCGCTGCTGCAGCAGGGCCGCCACGGCCGCCGGGTCGATGGCGGGATTCTTTACCCCCTGGCGGATGTAGGGCTCCGCCGCGGCGGCGAACTCCTCCGGGCTCATGGCCCGGATATAGGCGCTGTTGAAATAGGTGAGCTTTTCGATGTCGAAAATGGCCTGGCTCTTGGATATGCCGCTCAGGTCGAAGGCCTCCGCCAGCTCCCGGATGGAGTATATCTCCCGCTCGCCTCCGGGGGCCCAGCCCAGCAGGGCCACATAGTTGACGATGGCCTGGCGCAGATAGCCCCGCTCCAGCAGGTCCTCATAGGAGGGGTCCCCGTGGCGCTTGGACATCTTGTTGTGGGCGTCGCGCATCACCGGCGAGCAGTGGACATACTTGGGTATGGGCCAGCCGAAGCCCTCATACAGCAGGTTGTACTTGGGGGCGCTGGACAGATATTCCGAGCCCCGGACCACGTGGGTGATGCCCATCAGGTGGTCGTCTATGACGTTGGCGAAGTTATAGGTGGGCAGCCCGTCCCGCTTGATGAGCACCTGGTCGTCCAGGTCCTTGTTGGGGGCGGTCACATCGCCGAATATCTCGTCGTGGAAGGTGGTGGAGCCCTCCTTTGGTATCCGCTGGCGGATGACGTAGGGCATCCCGGCGGCCAGACGCCGCTCTACCTCCTCCCTTGGCAGGTCCCGGCAGGGGTCATCGCCCTTGGAAAAGGCGCCGCCCTCCTCCGTCTCCGCCTTGTCGCAGAAGCAGTAATAGGCATGGCCCCGCTCCACCAGCCTCTGGGCGAAGGGCAGATACAGCCCCCGCCGCTCCGTCTGCACATAGGGCCCCACCGGGCCGCCCTTGTCCGGTCCCTCGTCCCAGTCCAGGCCGCAGTCGGTCAGCGTCCGGTAGATCACATCCACCGCCCCCTCCACCAGCCGGTTCTGGTCGGTGTCCTCGATGCGCAGCAAAAACTTTCCCCCGTTGTGGCGGGCGATGCACCAGGTATACAGGGCCGTGCGCAGATTGCCCACGTGCATATAGCCCGTGGGGCTTGGGGCGAAGCGGGTGCGCACCTCGCCTCGGGGTATACGGCTCTCCAGCTCTTCAAAATATCTCTCGTCCATAGAAGGCACTCCGTTCATCAAACTGCCCATAGAATATTTTATTCTCACCCGCTTGTCAAGGGATAATCAAATATGTTATGATAAATAGATGAAAAACACTTCAAAAAACGGCGCTCGCGCCGTGGAAAGCGTGTGTATATGGACGAGAAGAAAAAAGTGATGCTCTCCGGCATAAAGCCCTCCGGGGACCTGACCCTGGGCTCCTATCTGGGGGCCATCAAGAACTGGGCCGAGCGGGCGGAGACATACGACTGCTATTACTTCATGGCGGACCTGCACGCTCTGACCACCCGCCAGAACCCGGCGGACCTGCGCCGGAGGACCCTGGAGCAGCTGGCCCAGTATGTGGCCTGCGGCCTGGACCCGGAGAGGAACACCCTGTTCATCCAGTCCCATGTGCCCGAGCACGCCCAGCTTGGCTGGGTGCTCCAGTGCTACACCATGTTCGGGGAGCTGAGCCGCATGACCCAGTTCAAGGACAAATCGGCCAAAAACGCCGACAACATCAACGGCGGCCTTTTCGCCTACCCCTCCCTCATGGCGGCGGACATATTGCTCTACCAGCCGGACTACGTGCCCGTGGGGGACGACCAGAAGCAGCACGTGGAGCTGACCCGTGACATCGCCCACCGGTTCAACGGCGTCTACGGGGATGTGTTCAAAATACCCGAGCCCTATATCCCCAAGGTGGGCGCCCGTATCATGGACCTTCTGGACCCCGGCAGCAAGATGTCCAAGTCCGACGACATCGGCAACGGCCGCGTGTGCCTCATGGACCAGCCTCAGGACATCATGCGCAAGTTCAAGCGGGCCGTCACCGACAGCGAGACCGGGGACCACTGCGTCCGCTATGACCGGGAGAACAAGCCCGGCGTGGCGAACCTGATGCAGATATACGCCAGCTGCACCGGCAAGAGCTTCGGCCAGATCGAGGCGGAGTTCACCGGCCACGGCTACGGGGACTTCAAGACCGCCGTGGGCGAAGCGGTGGTAGAGACCCTCCGCCCCATCCGGGAGGAGGCCAGCCGCCTGATGAAGGACAAGGGCTACCTGGAAAACCTGTGCCGCACTGGGGCGGAGAAGGCGTCCTATATCGCCATGAAGACCCTCCGCAAGGTCTACAAAAAGGTGGGCCTGGTGCCAAGGACCTGATCTCCTACGCCCGCAGGCGCAATATAAGTCAAATCATTTTCCCGGGGCTGCATGCCCCGGGAAAAATCCTTCTTTGAATGCGCACGTTCAAACGGCTATGTCAACAGCATGGCCCCCAGCATGATGAGCAGGTCCTTGTCCCCGCTCTCCCGGTACATGAGATACAGTATCAGGGCCAGGATGAGGTCGTCCGTCTCCATGCTGACGCTCTCCAGCTTTTTCATCAGCGCCCCCACCGCCCCGGTCAGCTTATCCTGGCTCTGGGGCGGCCGCCTGTTCTCCCGGACCGGCGGCGGGGCCTTCGCCGGGGGCATCCCGCTCTTTTGTCGGAACGCTCCGCTATAGGCCATGGCCGTCACCGTACTGTTTGACCACCGCCCCGGCGATCCGGGCCATCCGGGCAATCTCCATGGCCCGGTCCAGCTTTTCCTGCTTCTCCGGCTTCATATAAGGCCGCATGGCCGTCAGCAGCGCCGTGGAGCGGCTGGCCTCTCCCCCGCCGGAAAAGGCCCTTCCCAGGGCGGACAGGAACCGGGCGTCCGCCGGGGGCACGGACGGCCTCTCCTGCCGCTGCGGCTGGTCTGTCTCCGGCGGTTTGGTCTGGCCCCCCGTCTGGGCGAACAGCCCCTGGGCCATTTGGGCTATCTTCTCCATCTGCTCCGGGTCAGACAGCACTGCCTCCAGCCTGGCCCCCAGATCACCGTCCACCGTCTTCCACCGCCTTTCGCACCTTCGCGGCGAAGCTCCTGCCCTCCGGCGTGGCCAGTATGCCCTGCAAAAGCTCCCCCAGCTGGCGCATATCCCCCGCCTTGGCGGCCTTTTCCAGCTTCTCCCGGTCCACGCTGGCCGCCAGGCGCGCTCCCTCCGGCGACCGGGCCAGGGCGTCCAGGTCCTTCCCCTTGCCGCTCTGGCGCACCCTGCGGGCGTATTCATCCAAGTCCATAATAAAAACCCCCTCCGCGTCTTCCCATTCTATGCGGGATGCGCGGAGGGGGTCACAGGTCTGGTGTCGGGGCGTATCTCAGAAGCGCTGGTCGAGCCGCATGAAGATGGCGGCCACTTCCGCCCTGGTGGCGGCCTTGTTGGGGTTGAAGTTCCCCTTCTCGTCCCCGGAGATAACGCCCAGGTTCGCCATGGCGCTCACGGCCGTTTTGGCGTAGCTGGCGATGCTGCCGCTGTCGTTGAAGCTCTTGCCCCCGGTGGACAGGCTCACGCCCTCTATCTTGGTCAGGTAGTTATACAGGATGACGCATATATCCTGCCGGGATATGGCCTGGTTGGAGCCGAATCTCGTCCCGGCCGAGTCGATGCCGTTGATGATGCCCTTCAGATAGGCCCACTGGGCGTAGCCGCTGTAATAGCTGCCGGAGAGGTCCGAGAAGTTGCACACATACAGCAACGTCTTCTGGTTGGAGGGCATGACGCTGCGCACGTAGCCCTGGCGGCCGTTGTAGGACACCTGATACCAGACCGCCCCGTCCTGGCTCCTGTTGGCAGGGACCGTGCTCAGGACCTGGACGAACTGGCCGTAGGCCATGATCATGCCCGCCTGGGCGGTGGAGGTGCTGGTGCCGGAGCGGATGATGATGTCCGTGCCGTTGGTCAGGCCCATGCCCCCGGACCAGTTGGCAAACTGGGAGCCGGGATTGGCGTACCGGCCCAGCACGGCGATGAACATGGCTCTGGTCATGGTGGAGTTGGGGGAGAACATGCTGCCGCTGGTGCCGTTGAAAAGGCCCTTGTTGTTCACGTAGGCCACCGCGTCCACATACCAGCTGCCGCTCTTCACGTCGTCAAAGGGCAGCTTCACATCCGCCTGGATGGTGTGGTCACCCTTCACATTGGAGAAGGTATAGGTCTTCAGAGCCCCCATGCTCTTGCCGTCTATCTTCACGTCGCCCAGGGTGTAGCCGTTCACCGAGCCCATGTTGAAGGTGACGCTGCTGCCCTCCAGCACGCTCACCTTCCCATTGGCGGCCCCGCCGCCGGGGGACACGAAGCCCTGGGGGTCCACCACCGTGATGGTGTACAGCTTGCCGACCTTCACGTTGAAGGTGGCCACGCTGCTGGGTATGCCGTTTTCCACCACGGCGAAGGCCTTGATCACCATCCCGTCCTTCACCGCTATGGCGGTGGAGGAGCTCACCTTGCTGCTCTTGACGGTGGGGGTGGAGCCGTCGGTGGTGTAATAGATGGCCGTGGTGTTCTCCCCCGTCAGGGTCAGCTTCCCATTGGAGGGGGCGTAATAGACGTTGTTGGACAAGAACAGGCCCGTGCCGTCTGTGGCGCCCACCGCCTGCAGGGCGGGCTGTGTGCCCACCTCCAGGGTCTCCGATAGGGGGAAGCTCCCCTGGTAGCCCGGCACCTGGGCAATGGCGCATATCGTGGCCCGGTTGGTCACGGTGAAGGGGCCGGTGTACTTCTTGCTGCTGGTGGTGGGGGTAGAGCCGTCGGTGGTGTAGTAGATGACGGCGCTCTTGTTGGAGTGGCTCAGGGTCACCGTGGCGGAGGCGGGACCGGCGGCGTCCACCTTCATGGTGGGCGCGGGGGCCAGGCTCAGACCTGCCTCGTCGGCCGGTTCCCGGACGTTGGGACGGCTGGAGCAGTTCCGCCGGTAGATGATGTAGCCCTTTGTCTGATAGTAGTTGTAGATGTAAGAGAGCTGGCCGGTATAGTCGTAGGTCTTGCCGCTGATGGTCTCCCCGTAGCAGGTGACCCGCATCTTGGGCGGGGTCTGCTCGGTGATCTCCACGGACACCACCGCGCCCTTGCTGTCATAGCCGATGTCGGTGACAAGCACCACATGCTCCGCCGTGTAGTTCAGGCAGTCGCCCACCTGCAGCTTGTTCAGCTCTCCGGGAGAGGGAACGCCTATCTCTGTGGAGAAGGGCAAAAGCGCGCCGGTATAGCACCGGTAGGGCAGGTCCCAGGCGTAGGACACGAAGGCCGCGCAGTCGCTGCCATAGAAGGGAGACGTCCGGCTGAAGGTGGAATAGGAGGAATAGAAGTTGCTGCCCGAATTTTTCGTGGCGTTGAGGAAGGTCGTCATGCTCACGTCCCAGCCCACGAAGCCAGTGCCCACCGGCTGGGAATAGGGCACGCCCTTATAGGTCTTCCCCGCCACGAACTTGCCGTACTCCACGCTGCCGTCCGTGGCCGTGACCTTGCTGCCCCAGTTGGTGTTGCCGCTGACGTAGTTGGGGTCGTCGCCACCCCAGGAGTAGATGGTCTTCAGGCACTTCCACTTGACCTCCGCCTGCTGCTGGGCCCGCAGGACGATGTTGCGCTGGTTGGCCGTCAGGCTCTTGGTCAGCACGGCGGAGGAGCTGATGGTGGACACCCCGTTGAATTCCTGGAGCTGGGCCTGGAAGGCCTGATACTCCGCCGACTCCAGATAGGCCGCCTCGCTGGCCAGCGTGTCCGCACCGCCCGCGCTGGCGGCGGTCGCCTGCCCCTGGTAGGCCTGCAGGTTGATGGACCCGCTGAACAGGGCCGCCAGAGGGGTCTGATAGGTGGAGCCGTTGTAGACCACCAGCCAGTCCCCCTCGGGATAGCAGGAATCCACCCCGGAGGTGAGATAGGTGGTCTCGGCCCACAGATCATAGCTGAGGACCTGGCCGGTCAGATACAGGTTGCCGTAGGGCGTGGGGATGAGCCCCTTCACGTCCTGGGGGCACTCCAGCGCCTCCAGGACCCCGTCGCCCATGTCGTAGGACCAGGCGCTCCCATTGATGACCATCCGCAGCTCCTGGCCCATGACGTACATCTGCCAGATATAGGTGTCGGCGGTGTATACGGTCTCGATGGCCCCGCCAGAGGGGCTCATGCGGTAAACGGCGTTGTCGGCGGTGTAATACAGATACCCGCCCGAGAGATTCAGGTTCTCGGCAAAAACGCTGGCCAGGAGGGTCTTGGCCCCACCCTGCTCCAGCCACAGGCCGTCCTCGGTGTAATAGAGCGCGCCGCCCGCGGACAGGCACCGGCCGCCGCTCAATATGGCGGAGATGGTGTTGCCCGGCTCCGTCCAGGGCCACTGCTTGTGCTCCCCCGGCTCCGGGGAGGGCTCGGGGGACGCCTCCGGCTCGGGAGACGCTTCCGGTTCAGGGGATGCCTCCGGCTCAGGCGATGCTTCCGGCTC
>CANRNA010000107.1 GCA_947631805.1 uncultured Oscillospiraceae bacterium
GACGCCTCCTTCTCCGGCACGGGCATGGTGGCCGGACAGCTCCTCACCTTCGACTATCTGTGGAACGAGGTCCGGGTGAAGGGCGGCGCCTACGGCGTGTCCCTGACGGTGCGGCCCATGGGGGACGTGGGCTTCACCAGCTTCCGCGACCCCAGCCCGGCCCGGACGCTGGACACCTTTGCCCAGGCCGGACAGTCCCTGCGGGACGTGTGCGCCAGGGGGGATATCGACAAGTATATCATCAGCACCATCGCCTCCACCGAGCCGGTGCTCTCCCCCCTGCTGGAGGGCCTCCGGGCCGCCAACCTGTGGCTGAACGGCCAGTCCGGCGAGGACCTGGCCCGCCAGCGCCGGGAGATACTCCGCACCACCCCGGAGACTCTCTCCGCCTTCGGCCGGGTCCTGGACGCCGCCTGCGCCGCCGGGCACACCTGCGTCATCGGCGGTCGGGCCGTGGTGGACGCCTGCCAGAGCCTGGACACCGTCGAGCCCATCCAGTGAGGCCGGAGCGCCGCCCAGCGCATATTGAAAATACCGTGAAGACTATATTCGGAAAGTGAGGGACTCACCATGCGTGATATCAGCAAATATCAGGGCATCATCCCCGCCTTTTACGCCTGCTACGGCCCGGACGGCGCCATCAGCGCCTCCCGGACGAAGGCCCTGGCGGAGTATCTTCTGGGGGTGGGCGTAAAGGGGCTTTACGTCTGCGGCTCCTCCGGCGAGTGCATCTATCAGAGCGTGGACGACCGCAGGCACACCCTGGAGGCCGTCATGGAGGCCGTAGGCGGCAAGCTGACGGTCATCGCCCACGTGGCCTGCAACAACACCGCCGACAGCATGGCTCTGGCCGCCCATGCCCAGAGCCTGGGTGTGGACGCCATCGCCTCCATCCCCCCCATCTACTTCCACCTGCCGGAGCGGTCCATCGCCCAGTACTGGAACGACATCTCCGCTGCCGCCCCGGACACGGACTTCATCATCTACAACATCCCCCAGCTGGCGGGCACGGCCCTGACCATGCCCCTGTTCCGCCAGATGCTGAAAAATCCCCGTGTGGCCGGGGTGAAAAACAGCTCCATGCCCATCCAGGATATCCAGATGTTCAAAGCCGAGGGCGGCGGGGACTTCGCCGTGTTCAACGGCCCGGACGAGCAGCTCGTGGGCGGCCTGGCCATCGGCGCGGACGGGGCCATCGGCGGCACCTACGGGGTCATGCCGGAGCTGTACATGAAAATATACGACCTGTGCCGGAGCGGCCGCTATGAGCAGGCCCGGCCCATCCAGTACGACTGCAACGACATCATCGCCGCGCTCTGCGCCGGGAAGGGCCACATGTACGCCCTCATCAAGGAGGTCATCCGCCGCCGGACGGGCATGGACCTGGGCGGCGTGAGAAAGCCCCTGGCCAACATAGAGCCGGAGGACGAGCCCCACATCCAGCGGGCCCTGGACCTCATCGAGACGGCGCTGAAAAAATACTGCTGAATCCGTGCCGATGCCCGAACGCGCCCCGTCCGGGCATCGGCTCTGCGGGCTTTGACGGGGCGCGGGGAGCGGACCATGGCAAGCGAGTACTTAAAATGGAAATACCGGGACGTGAAGCCCGACGAAAAACCGGCCCCTCTGACCGGGCGGGAAAAGCGGGCCAACTGGTGGCACTATCACAAGTGGCACGTGGCGGCGGCGCTGGTGCTCGTCCTGGCGGTGGGGGACGTGCTGTGGCACGTTTTGGGCATCGGCCAGGTGGAGCCGGACTATCAGATCGCCTACGTGGGCCGGGACCCTCTGCCGGAGGATGCCGCCGCCGTCCTGGAGGACGCCCTGGCCGCCTTTGGCCGGGACTGTGACGGGGACGGGCAGACGGTGGTGCGGCTGAACCAGTACGCCACCGGCGGGGAGTACAGCGCCGATTACGCCTACGCCTCCTATACCCGGCTGATGGGAGACCTGGAGCAGTGCGCCAGCTATTTCTTCCTGCTGGACGACCCGGCCTCTTTCCAGCAGAACTATCAGATACTCCGCCTCCTGGACGGGACGCTGCCCGACGACCCCAGCCAGGGCGGCGATGAGCTGGCCCTCCCCTGGACGGACTGCCCTGTCCTGTCCTCCCTGGAGCTGGGCACGTACACCCAGACGGCCCTGGGCGACCCGGTCACCGGGGACGTCCAGACCCTGATGGGCCCCCTGTACCTGGCCCGGCGGGGCTTCTGGACGGAGAAGACCGTCTCCTATCCCGAGGCCTGCGACGAGCTCTGGGCCCGGCTCACAGAGGGGTCGCCCTCCTGAACAGCGTAATATTTATATGTACAGCCGCCCCGAGTGGTCAGGGATGACCCTCGGGGCGGTAATTATCAGAACTTTTAATGATATGGTGAACTGTTCATTATTCGTGTGCGCTTTCCCGCGCCCGGCTGGATAACTTGCATAAAAAAATTCAAAAAAGTTTGGACGTACTGCCATCTAAAAGTCCATTGACAAATTTTCGGGAACAGTTATACTATAAATGGTATTACCATTGTACCATTTTTCACGAAAAACCCCGACCGTTCCCCCCAGAGGGCGCTCTGTCCCCTTGTTCCCGGCGTAAACGACAAGAATTTAATGATATGTGCGACACATATTATTAAATAAATTTTTATGGAGGCAAGAATTATGAAGAAGATTTTAGCACTGCTCCTGTCGCTGGCCATGATCTTCTCCCTCGCGGCTGGCTGCAGCAGCGAGAAGAAGGACACCGCGAAGGAACCCGAGGCCACCGAGGCTCCCGCTGAGAGCGAAGCCACCGAAGCGCCCGAGGAGGCCGAAGAGCCTGAAGACGCCGAGCCCGCCGAGGGCGAAGCCGAGGCTGAGGCTGAGGGCGAGGCTGAAGACGAGGCCGAGGAGCCTGTCGAGGCCGTCACCCTGAAGATGAACGTCACCACCGGCGAGACCTCCGTGTGGCAGGTCGCCGCCAACACCTTCAAAGAGCTGGTCGAGGAGCGCACCAACGGCCGCTATAAGATCGACATCTATCCCAACGAGCAGCTGTCCTCCGGCGACATGACCAAGGGCGTCGAGATGCTGTTCACCGGCGTCACCGACCTGGACATCCACTCCGTCATGAACATGACCACCGTGGAAGAGAAGCTGTCCGTCATGACCATGCCCTGGCTGTTCCCCAACGGCTATGACAGCGTCGACGAGTACCTGCTCCACGGCGAGGGCGGCGAGGCCCTGAAGGACCTCATCCGCAGCAAGGGCGCCGAGCCTCTGGCTCTGGGTGAGAACGGCTTCCGCCAGATCACCAACAACGTCCGCCCCATCGTCACCCCCGACGACATGAAGGGTCTGAAGATCCGTATCCCCTCCAACAACATGTATATCTCCCTGTTCCAGAAGCTGGGCGCCGACCCCTCCAGCATGGCCTTCTCCGAAGTGTTCTCCGCTCTGCAGCAGGGCACCATCGACGGCCAGGAGAACCCCTATGACACCATCCGCAGCGGCGCCATCCAGGAAGTCCAGAAGTATATGACCATTTGGAACTACTCCTACGACGCCATCGCTCTGTCCGCCTCCGGCAAGGTCTGGGACAGCCTGAGCGACGAGGACAAGGAGATCTTCACCGCCGCGGCTGAGGAAGCCTGCGCCAAGGAGGTCGAGGAGTCCCGCAAGATGGACAGCGAGATCATCCAGCAGTTCAAGGACGAGGGCCTGGAGATCACCGAGCTGACCCCCGAGCAGATCGCTGTGTTCCAGGAAGCCGTCGCTCCTCTGTATGATGAATACCGTGATATCATCGGCGACGACCTGTTTGCCGCTTTCGGTTACACCTTCGCGGATTAATCTGACAGCGTAAGGGTGCGGCAGAGTGTGTTGCTCTGCCGTACCTTTTCCTAAAGGCGGTACGCGCCCGGCAGCGTAAGCGCGCCCGCCGTCCCAATAGAAAAAAGAGGAGGCCCCTTTATCTGTGAAAGTGATAAAATTGTTCTTACGGGGACTCGGCTACCTGGAGGAGACGCTGATCGTCCTTCTGCTGGCGTTCATGTCCATCATGAACTTTGTCAACGTCGTTTCCCGTTACTGCTTCTCCAGCTCCTTCTCCTACACGGAGGAGCTGACTGTTATGGCCTTCGTGTGGGTCACGATGCTGGGCGTCGCCGCCGGTTATAAGCGCTACGCCCATCTGGGCATGAGCTTCATCGTGGATCAGTTCCCCAAGAAGATGCAGGCCGTTTTCGCCGCCTTCTCCATGGTCTGTTCTGTGGTGATGATCGTGCTGCTGATCAAGTACGGCGTGGAAATGGTCCAGGGCCAGATCATGCTGGGCTCCAAGACCCCGGCGCTCCGTCTGCCCATCTATTATCAGGGCCTGTCCATCCCCGTGGGCGGGTGCTTCATCGCCATCCGGACCCTGGAGGCCGGTATCGGAGAATTTGTGAGACTGTGGAAGGAAGGGGGCGTTAAGGCATGACAGCATGGGTACTTTTCGGCGTGTTCTTCCTCCTGGTATTCCTGAACGTGCCTATCGCGGTGTCCCTGGGCCTGTCCACCCTGATTGGGCTGGGCGTCAGCGGCACGAGCCTGTCCATGTTCCCCAGCATCATGTATTCCTCTGTGGGCAAGTTCGCCCTGCTGGCCATCCCCTTCTTCATCCTGGCCGGTACCATCATGGACTACTCGGGCATCTCCAAGCGGCTGGTCCGCTTCGCGGAGGTGTGCGTGGGCCACACCAAGAGCGGCATGCTGGCCGTGGTGGTCATCGTGTCCTGCTTCTTCGCGGCCATATCCGGCTCCGGCCCGGCCACCGTGGCGGCTCTGGGCACCATCCTGATCCCCGCCCTGACCAACGCCGGTTATGACAAGGGCATCTCTACGGCGCTGATGTGCGCCTCCGGCGGCATCGGCATCGTCATCCCGCCCTCCATCGCCTTCGTGGTCTACGCGTCCATCACGGGCGTGTCCGTGGGCAAGCTGTTCGCGGGCGGCTTCATCCCCGGCATCATCGTGGGCGTCGCCTTCTTCTTCGCGGCGAAGATATCCTCCCGCAACAACCCCAACATCGTCCAGCGGCCCAAGGCCACGGCCAAAGAGCGCTGGAAGGCCTTCAAGGACGCCATCTGGGGCCTGCTCATGCCCGTCATCATCCTGGGCGGCATCTACGGCGGCGTGTTCACCCCGACCGAGGCCGCCGGCGTGGCCGTCATCTATGGCCTGTTCGTGGGCATGGTCATCTATCGGGAGATAAAGATCAAGGACCTGTGGGCCCTGTTCGTGGACTCGGCGGTCTCCTCCGCCACCGTTATGTACATCGTGGCCTGCGCCAGCGTCTTCGCCTGGCTGCTCACCACCAGCAACATCGCCAGCAGCATGTCCGCGGCTCTGTTGTCTCTGACCAGCAACAAGTACGTCATCCTGTTCCTGATCAACATCATCTTCCTGATCGCGGGCTGCTTCCTGGATGCCAACTCCGCGTTCTATATCATGATCCCCATCATGGTCCCCATCATGAACGCCGTGGGCATCGACCCCATCCACTTCGGCGTGTTCGTCACCGTGAATATGGCCATCGGCCTGATCACCCCGCCTGTGGGCATCAACCTCTATGTGGGCTGTAAGATAGCGGACCTGCCCGTTGCCGAGCTGTGCAAGAAGATACTACCCTTCCTGCTGGGCGGCATCGTCGCTCTGCTGATCATCACCTACATCCCCTCCATCACGATGCTCCTGCCCAACCTGGTGCGGTAAGCGAACGCGACATGATCGCGCTCTTCACAGAGCGCGATCCTATTCCCCCGCATGGTCTTACCATAAGACCACCCATAAAAATCCAAACCGTTAATCAACAAGAAAGGCGTGATAAGAATTGGCTACGAGAAAGAAGAGCGCGGAGAAGTACAGCAAAGAGCAGCTCCTGGGCTTTTACCGGACGATGAACCGCATCCGCTCCTTTGAGGAGCATGCGGCGGAGTGCTTCACGAAGGGTATGCTGGCGGGCAACATCCACCTGAGCATCGGCCAGGAGGCCGCTGCCACGGGAGCGTTCGCCGCCATGGACGCGAAGGACTACTTCACCTCCACCCACCGTGGGCACGGCCACGCCATCGCCCGCGGGATGGACGCGAACCTGGCCATGGCGGAGCTGTTCGGGAAGAAGACGGGGTACTGCCAGGGCAAGGGCGGCTCCATGCACATTGCCGACATGTCCAAGGCCAACCACCTGGGAGCCAACGGCATCGTGGGCGCGGGCCAGGCCATCTCCGCCGGTTCCGCCCTTGCGTCCAAGATACGCAAGGACGGGGCCGTGACGGTAGGGTGCTTCGGCGACGGCTCCACCAACGAGGGCACCTTCCACGAGTCTCTGAACATGGCGGCCACATGGAAGCTGCCGGTGGTGTGGTTCATCGAGAACAACTGCTACGGCGTGTCCACGGAGATACACCGCGTGACGAACAC
>CANRNA010000108.1 GCA_947631805.1 uncultured Oscillospiraceae bacterium
GTGAGCATCACGGCGGAAATCAGGGCAGTCAGGTCCATAGCAGCCTCCCAGGCACAGCGGTGCCGGGACCATCTTAGCACACCGGGCGGGGCGAAGAGGGGCGAAAAAGGGCGGCGGACATTTTCACAAAAAGCGGGGGCAGGGTCGGGCGGAAATATTAACAGTTTGTTCAACACAAAATGACCCTGTTGGGGTATTCTTATAATAATCAAAAACCAAACAAGGTGAGCCCATGAATTTCAGACAGAGGATCGCGCAATTTATGTACGGACGCAACGGTTACGATGCGTTCTGTCAGTTTTTGCTGCTGTTTGCCATCTTCCTCATCCTGCTCAGCTGGGTGTTTTCCGGGATACCGGCCCTGGCCATGCTGATGCAGGTGGGGGAGTGGGCCGCGCTGGGTTACTGCATTTTCCGGATGATGAGCCGCAACGTGCTCCAGCGCCAGCAGGAAAACGCCAAGTATTACGAAAAGCGTCAGGCCGTGGGCCGGTGGCTCCGGTCCCTGCGGGACCGCTGGCAGCAGAGAAAGGAATACAAGTTCTTCCGCTGCCCCTCCTGTCACGCCCTGCTGCGGGTGCCCAGGGGAAAGGGAAAGCTGCTGCTGACCTGCCGGAAATGCGGCAACCGGTTTGAGCGCAAAACATGAACCCTTATGACCTGCTGGGCGTCTCCCCCGACGCGTCGGACGAGGAGATAGCCCGGGCCTATAAGCGGCTGGCGAAGCGGTATCACCCGGACCTCCATCCGGGGGACGCGGCCGCGGCGGAGCGGATGGGCCAGATAAACCGGGCCTATAACGACATCAAGACCATGCGCCAGCGGGGCGCCGAGCCCCGAACCGGCCAGGGCGCCGCCGGGGGATACGGAGACCCCTTCGACCCGTTCTTCACCGGCCAGGCGTACCGCTACACCTACAAGCCCCGGCGGGGCAGCCCCATGGGGGTGCTGGTGGCGGTAATGGTGATGTTTTTCATCGTGCGGCTCCTGCTGAGCCTTATGTTCGGCGGGGCGCGCACCTATTATTACTACATGCCTCCCGGCTACGGGGGCTATTACGGATACGGGTATTCCCAGACCGTGCCCTTCGGGGACTGAATCGGATAGAAAAACCGGGCTATGCTTTGGCACAGCCCGGAAGTTATATAGAGCTGTCAGCGCCGACCGCCGCCTCCTCCGCCGCTGTGGCCGCCGCCACCGCCTCCGCGAAAGCCCCCGCCGCCGGACCGGAAACTGCCGTCGCTGGAGCGGAAGCTGCTGCCGGACCGTCCGCCGCCTCCGCCGGAGGAGCGTCCGCCGAAGCCCCGCCCGCGGGGGGCGCTGGGCCGGGAGGTGAAGGCAGGGGGCCTGGGAGACCCGCCGCCAAAACCGCCGAAACCGCCGGGACCGGGACCGGGGCCCGGACCGGGAGGCGGGGGAGGAGGCTGACGGCGATACCAGTCCCGATAGCGCCGTCTGCCGCCGAACCAGAAGATGGGGAAGAACCCGCCGCTGTAGCCCCAGCTGCGCATGCGGGAAAACCGGCTGACAGCGCCGATGACCCACAGGAAGAGCACCAGCAGCAACAGCATGACGATGACCGCCGCGAACGGACCGGCGGAAGATGTCTCCTGCTGGACCGGATACCGGTCGGGGCCGTAGCTCTGGTCGGCGTAGTCGTTCACGCCGTAATAGTCCACATACCAGTCGTAGAGATGGGACGAGAGGGTGAGCACCGCGTCGTCGAACCGGTCCTGGTCCACGTCATCCCAGAAATAGGCGTCCAGATAATCGTTGGCCATGTCGCTGGTGAAGGCGCTGTCGATGCCGTCCCCCACGGCGAGCCAGCCCCGGTACTCTTTGGCCGCCAGCAGCAGGAGCATGCCGTTGGACTGGCTGGCGCTGCCCACGCCCCAGTCGTTCATGAGCCTGGTGGCGGCGATGTCCGCGTCCTCGTCCAGGTAGCTGACGGTCACCACCACCAGCTGGGCCCCGGCGCAATCCCGCTCCAGGGCGGCGTTGTATTCGGCCAGGGTCTCCTCCGTGGAGGCGGACAGGACGTTCGCCGTGTCACGGGCGTAAAAGCCCAGGCCCGTGCCGGGCTCTATATCCGCAGCCCAGGCGGGAACGGCCAGGACCGCCATGAGCAGCAGGACGGTCAGGACGGGAGAAAGGAGCTTTTTCATCTGGTCATCACCTCAAGGGAATGTCTCCGGGGCCCTGACGCCGGTCAGGTGCCGGAGGATGTTGGCCGGGAAGGGGGAGAGGACCTCCTCCCGGAAGGCAAGGATGTGCTCGTTGTAGGCCGGATCGTCCACCAGCGCCTGGGCGCTGGCCAGGTCGGACAAAATGGCCTCCCAGTCGTCGTGGCTGTCGTCCAGGGGCGCGCCGCCCTCCGCCATGGTCCGCACCTCCAGCACCGCTGTCTCCAGCTGCTCGTTGGCCTGGGCGATGGCGGGGATGTCCCGGCTGTCCAGGGCCTGGATGAGAGCGGCCCTGGCATCCCGGAGGGTCTCATAGGTCCCAGCCCACTGGCCGTCGCTGCCTATGACCGACAGCAGCCGGTTGGTCAGGTCCACCCGGGCCGTGAGCTGGTCCCCGGGGCAGGTGTAATAGCCGTCGGCGTGGAGCAGGCTCCGGTCGAAAAAGGCCGCCTCCGCCTCCCGGCATGCCTTCGTCAGGCTCAGATGGCTGCCCACCAGGGAGAAGACGACCACCACCAGGACAAAGATGACGATGGCCGTAGAGCGCTTTTTCAGGATATCCGTAGGAAATGCCTCCCTTCCGCGTGCGCCCGCGGGCGCGAAAATGGGCCGGTCAGCCCTTCATCTCCAGGAGCTTCTGCTTCAGCTGGCCCTCGATGCGGCCCAGCTCCACCTCGGCCTGGGCCCGGCGGGCCCGGCCGTCGTCCTGTATCTTCCGCACGTCCTCCAGTGTGGCGATCAGGTCCTGGTTGGTCTGCTGGAGAGTCTCCAGGTCCACGATGCCCCGCTCGGACTCCTGGGCCACGGCCACGGAGCCGGTGTGCAGGGCGGCGGCGTTCTTTTTCAGCAGATCGTTGGTCACTTCGCTGACGCTGTGGGAGGCCTCCATGGCCTGCTGGGAGTGATACATGCTCATGGCCAGGACCATCTGGCTCTTCCACAGGGGGATGGTGTTGACGATGGCGGTCTGTATCTTCTCCGCCATGAGGGAGTCGTTGTTCTGGATGAGCCGTATCTGGGGGCCCATCTGGACGGATATCATCCGGGTCAGCTCCAGGTCGTGCAGCTTCTTCTCGAACCGGCCCAGCAGGCTGGCGTAATCGTTGGCGGCCTGGGCGTCCTCGGGAGCGCCGGTCTCCTGGGCCTTTTTCAGCAGGGCGGGCAGCTCCGTGGCCCGGAGCTCCTCCAGCCGGAGCTTCCCGGCGATGATATACATGGTCAGCTCCTTGAAATAGGCCTGGTTCATGTCGTACATGGTGTCCATGGTCACGATGTCCTTGTTCAGGGTGATCCAGTGCTGGTCCAGGGCGGCGCTGATCTTGTCCACGTTGACCTCGGCCTTGTCGTACTTGGTCTTCAGGTCGGAAAAGCTGCGACTGGCCTTTTTGAAAAGGCCCTTCAGCCCCTTGGGCTGCTCCTCCTCGGCGGACAGGCCGTTGAGCTGGGCCACCAGGTCGGAGAGCATGTCCCCCACCTCGCCCAGGTCCTTGGTGCGGACCTTCTCCAGCGCCTGGGCGGAGAAGTCCGCGATGTTCTTCTGGGCGGCGGAGCCGTAGTTGAGCACTTGGGCGGAGTCGGTCACGTCGATCTTCTTGGAAAACTCCCGGACGGCCGCCTGCTCCGCCGGGGCGAGGGTGTCGATGTCCAGCTTCTCCGCCGGGACCTCCTCCTGGGCCGGGGCGGGGGCCGCCTGGGTCTGGGCGGCGGCAGGGGCAGCCGCTGCGGCGGTGGGAGCGGCGGGGGCCGCAGGGACCGGGTCAAGGGTCAGGTTGATCTCATACTTGTTTTCGTCAGCCATGGTGTCGTTCCTTTCCTTTATCTCATGGTGTGTTTATGGTTTCTTTTCGTCGGCGCCCTCGGCCCTGGCTTTGCGCAAAAGCTCCTCCAGGCCGTCGCCGCCGGTAAGGCCCTCCCGGGCCAGGAGGTTTTCCATCACCCGGATGTCCGCGTCCACGTCCATGGCGTCGTTCTGGTACAGGGCGTCCAGCTGCTTCTGGAAGGCGTCTGTCTCCGTCTGGAGCATCTGGGCGATGCGCTCCTTGGCCCCGGTGATGTTCTTCCCATCCACGCCCTGGGCGCTCATCCGCTGGTAGGCGGTGAGCAGCTCGATGGTGGAGGGGAGGAAATAGCTCTGGAATTTCTGTATCTGGGGGATGTCCGCCTTGTCCTGGACCGCGTCCTGGGCGATGCGGCCGCTCAGGTCTATGAGCCGGGCGATCTTGTCCCTTATATCCCGGTCGGGGATGGAGGCGGAGAGCTTTTCCATCTCGTTTTTGGCCGTGTCCGCCTCCGCCAGAATGGCGTCCGCCTCCGGGCCGTAGCTGACGGGCTCGGGCTCCGGCTCGGGGACGTATTCGATTTTTGGCTTGATGAGTTTGTCCGCCGCCAGCCACACCGCCGCCGTGGCCAGCGCGGCGGCGAAAAAGTGCCACAGGGTGTAAAGCGGTAAGACCAGCGCCCACACGGCAAAGGTCGCCGCGGCGATATAGACCGGCAGAGCGGACCGGCGTTTCACTTGACGCATAAGACAAGCCCCCTAACGGTTCATACATATATTTTATGATAAACTTACAATAACGTCAAGGATTACTTGCCAGTTTCGCCCATATCATGTATAATGACTGCGCCAGCAGTCCATATATGTGCGTTTTATCCTGTTTCAACGAAAAAAACACTGGGGACGGGCCGGGCGGACCGGCCCACCCCCTATATAAAAGCCTCATCGTGCGCGGCGCGGCTGCGTCATACTATGCATTTGGTGATCGATATGACAAACATCAAAATAGCTCCCTCCATCCTGGCGGCGGACTTCACAAGGCTGGGGGAGGAGATAGGCCGGGCCCTGGACGGCGGGGCGGATTACATCCACGTGGACGTGATGGATGGGCTTTTCGTGCCCAATATCTCCATAGGCGTGCCGGTGGTCCAGAGCATCCGCCGGGCCTTTCCCCAGGCGTTTCTGGATGTGCATCTGATGATACAAGAGCCGGTGCGGTATGTGGAGGCCTTTAGCCGGGCCGGGGCCAGCCTGCTCACCTTCCACGTGGAATCGGACAGCCCCCAGGGCATCGCCGCCGCCCTTCAGGCGGCCCGGGAGCGCGGGGTGAAGACGGGCCTGGCCGTCAAGCCCGCCACGGCCGTGAGCGAGCTGGACCCGTGGCTGGAGGGGCTTGACCTGGCGCTGGTGATGACGGTGGAGCCCGGCTTCGGCGGGCAGAGGTTCATGGCCGATCAAATGAAGAAGGTCTCCGCTCTGCGCCGGAGGCTGGACAGCATGGGCTTGGCCTGCGAGCTGGAGGTGGACGGGGGCATCGACCCCGACACGGCGCCTGCGGCCCTGGCGGCGGGCGCCAGGGTGCTGGTGGCCGGGTCCGCCATTTTTGGCCGGGGGGATTACGCCGGTCTTATGGAAAAACTGCGGGGCAGGTGAGCGAGATGGCTTTTTTTCCCGTATCCTTTGAAGAACTGATAGACCGCTTTGCCTCGCTGCCCGGCATCGGGCGCAAGAGTGCCCAGCGGCTGGCGTTCCATCTGCTGGCCCTGCCGGAGGGGGAGGCGGAGGCCTTTGCCGAGACCATCCTGCGGGCCCGGCGGAGCGTCCACACCTGCCCGATATGCCAGAACCTGACAGACGGGGATATCTGCCCTATATGCGCCGACGACCGGCGGGACCGGTCCGTCATCTGCGTGGTGGCCGAGGCCCGGGATGTGGCCAGCCTGGAGCGGAGCCGGGAGTACGGCGGGGTGTACCATGTGCTGCACGGGGTGCTGTCCCCCATGAGCCACATCGGCCCGGACGATATCCGCATCTCGGAGCTTGTCAAGCGGGTGGCCGCCGGGGGTGTGGAGGAGGTCATCATGGCTACCGACCCGGACACGGAGGGAGACGCCACGGCCATGTATATAGCCCGGCTCTTGAAGCCCTTTGAGGTGCGCGTCACCCGCCTGGCCTACGGCATCCCCGTGGGCTCCAACCTGGAATTCACCGACGACGCCACCCTTGTCCGGGCCCTGGAGGGCCGCCGGGACATGTAAAGGGCCGGAGCCGAAAGTTCGATGGAATATTTTTCCCCCATAAGGGTATGATGTTACCGGGCAGGGCGGACCTGTCCGACACTGTGATACATAGCGTAAGACTAACTATTA
>CANRNA010000109.1 GCA_947631805.1 uncultured Oscillospiraceae bacterium
TGTCCAGGTCCGCTCGCCCAAGCCGGTGGCATCCGACAGCGGCGTGAAGATGAGCAACGTGACCATTTTGCTCCACATGGAGAAGTTCGAGGCCCTGAAGGCGGCCATGCTGGATATCGGCATCACTGGCATGACGGTGACGAACGTGATGGGCTGCGGCGTGCAGCACGGCAAGCCGGAGTATTACCGTGGCGTGGTCCAGGACATCACCCTCCTGCCCCGTGTGCAGGTGGAGATCGTGGTCAGCAAGATACCTGTCCGCGCGGTGATAGAGACGGCCAAAAAGGTGCTCTATACCGGCCATATCGGCGACGGGAAGATATTCGTCTACGACGTGGAGAACGTGGTCAAGGTCCGCACCGGCGAGGAGGGCTACGACGCCCTCCAGGACGTGGAACAGTATTGAGAAAAGGGAGATAGGGTGAGAAGCGGAGAAGGAGCCCCTCGGGGCTCCTTCTTTGCTGTGATCGCTATCGGATATCCTTTGTGGCGTACTGGCGGTAGGCGGCCAGGAGGGCCAGACAGGCGAGGCCCATGCCCACGGCGACGCGCCCGGCGTTCAGGGCACCGGCGGCGAGGATGTCCGCCCCCTCGCAGTAGCCGAAGGGGGTCAGGGCTTTGAGGGGCCGGGCCTGGTCCGTCATGTTGGCGAGCAGGTTCAAAAAGTACGTCCCGGCGGCAAGGCCCATGCCGAGCCCGGCGCCGCCCCGGCGCAAAAACGCCCCCAGGGCGAAGCAGACGCAGGCCAGCTCTGTCTGGAGCAGATAGTACGCCCCGTGCAGGAGGAGAAGCGCCCGCCAGGGGACGGGCTCCCCGATGAGGGCCACCGACAGCAGGGCCAGGGCGAGGATGAGGCCGTTCATGGCGGTGAGCTGGATAAGGACGGCCGCCAGCTTGGCGGTGACGAGGCGGGTCCTGGACAGGGGATGGGTCAGGAGAAATTCCGCCGTCCGGTCCCGCTCCTCCTTGGCCAGAGCCGAGACGCCCAGCAGGGAGGCGAAAAGCGCTCCCCCCAGGCCCAGGATGCTGCCGCACTCCACGGCGTAAAAGCCGGGCAGGGTCCCGATGCTCAGCCTGTCCATGCCAAAGGCGGCGGTGAAGCTGCCCATGGACGCGAAGAGACCGCCCACCGTGTCCATCTCGCTTTTCATCTCGGGGAACAAAAACACGCACACGGCCAGCAGAGCGGCGATGGCGGCGGTCCAGAGGACAAAGGCGGCCCGGCCCTGCCGCAGCTCATGTTTGACGATGGTCACAGCGCGCCTCCCTTCCCGTAGTAGTGCAAAAATACCTCCTCCAGGTCCGGTTCGGATATGGTCAGGTCCCGGATGTCCCCGGCCGCCAGGGCCTGCAGCAGAGGGGCCGTCTCCCCGCTGTAGAGAAAGTCGGCGCCTTCCGGCGTAAGGCGCAGGTCCCGCACGCCGCCGAGACGGTCCAGAGGAGCCCGGCCCCGGAGGCTGACACGCCTGGCGCCGGTGCTCGTCAGCTCGCTCACGCTGCCCTGGGCGATGATGGAGCCCTCCCGGATAATGGCGGCCCGGGCGCAGCTGCGCTGCACCTCCGAGAGGATGTGGCTGGACAGAAACACGGTCGCGCCCAGCCGGTTCCGCTCCCGGAGGATGTCAAAAAATTCCCGCTGCATCAGCGGGTCCAGCCCGCTGGTGGGCTCGTCCAAAATCAGCAGGTCCGGCTCGTGCTGCAGGGCGCAGACGATGGCGGCCTTTTTCCGGCTGCCCAGGGACAGCTCCTCCACCCGCCGGGCCGTGTCCAGCCCCAGCCGCTGGCACAGCTCCGCCGCCGTCCGCCCGCAGTCCTTCTTTCGCAGTTCGGCGCTCAGGCGCAGCACATCCCGCACCCGCATGCCGGGCCAGAAGGCCGTCTCCGCGGGCAGATACCCCACCCGGGCCAGTATCCGCTCCCGGTCCCCGGTGATGTCGAGGCCGAATATCTGCCCCTGGCCGGAGATGGGCCGGATGAGCCCCAGGAGGGTGCGTATCGTGGTGGACTTGCCCGCCCCGTTGGGGCCGATAAAGCCGAAAAAGTCGCCCTGTTTTACCGTAAGGTCGATGTTCGTGATGCCCCTGGCCCTGCCGTAGGATCTGGTCAGAGCCCTTGTCCGGATGGCGTCCATGCCGTCACTCCTTTCGCAGGTAAACGCTCTTCCAAAAGGCTATGAGCGCGGTGAAATCCCGCTCCATCCGCTCCATGTCCACGTCCCCCCGCTGGACCATCTCCCAGAGATATCCCTCCGACGCCCAGTACATATCCCGGTACATCATGGGGATGTCCAGGCCGGGGATGAACTGGGCCGGGTCCAGGTCCACCCGTGTCTGGTCCGCCTTGAAGTTAAAATACCGGTGGTAGCTCTCCTGAATGGCGGCGGAGATCTCCTCGTCCTTTTCGTAAAAGGCCCGGATGGTGAAGCTGGCCATGTCGGGGTATCGGCGGATGAGCTCCATCTTGGCCCGCATGCCCCGCTCTATGCTCACGAACAGCGTCTTCTGCTCATAGCAGCCGTACCGGGTCAGGACCTGGATGGTCATCCGGGCGCACTGGTCCCACAAAAACAGGTACAGCTCCTTTTTGTTGCGAAAGTAGTGGAACAGCAAGCTCTTGCTGATGCCTGCCGCCTCCGCTATCTCGCTCATGGGGCTGTTTTTGTAGGCGTTTTGGGAGAACACCCGGTAGCCCGCGTTGAGGATGGCCTGCCGCTTTTCCTCCGGCAGGGAGAAGAACCGCTCGTTCATGACGCACCTCCGTTGACCGGCCGGTCAGGAGCATTGTATATCCGTTGACCGTTTTTGAGAAGACCCCCTTCCGAAAAAACGCAAAGACCCAGGTCCCCAGGACCTGGGTCTTGCGCTGCTTATGCACGTCCGCCGCATATACCGGCGGAGAAAACAGAACGCGGCGAGCGTTATGGCCCTCCCAGAACGCCGGAGCTGACGGCCAGCAGCGCCTTTTAGTAGGGCCGCTTGCCCGCCTCCTGGCCTTGGGGGGGAGGGGTATTTATTTTCCCACGCAGAAGCGGGAGAAGATGCCGTTGGTGATGTCCTCCCGGACGGTGCGGCCGTTCAGCTCCCCCAGGGCGGACAGGGCGCCCTCCACCTCCGTCAGCACCGCGTCGGGGGTGATACCGGCCTCCATGGCCTGCCGGGCGGCGCGGATATAGTCCAGAGCCCTGGCGACGGCGTCCGCCTGGCGGGGGTTGGTCAGCGTCTCCCCCACGGGGACGGAGGCGTCCTCCGGAAACAGGGCGGCTACCGCCCGGCCCAGGTCCTCCAGTCCGGCCCCTGTGCGGGCGCTGACGGGCACGGCCCCCTCCATGGTCCACGCTGATGGCAGGTCCGCCTTGCTCTGGACCAGGATATGGGCCGGGGCGGACCGGGCGGCGGCCAGCACCGCCTCGTCCTCCTCCGTCAGGGGGGAGGAGCCGTCCAGCACCGCCAGCACCAGCCCGGCGGAGGCCGCCGCGCCCCTGGCCCGGGAGACGCCCTCCCGCTCCACCGGGTCGTCGGTCTCCCGGAGCCCGGCGGTGTCCAGCAGGCGCAGGAGCGTCCCGCCCAGGACGGCCTTCTCCTCGATGGTGTCACGGGTGGTGCCGGGGATGTCGGTGACGATGGCCCGGTCATAGCCTAAAATGGCGTTGAGCAGGGAGGACTTGCCCGCGTTGGGGCGGCCCAGAATGGCGCAGGGCACGCCGTTTTTCAGCACGCTGCCCCGCTGGAAGGTGGCCAGCAGCCGTTCCAGGCGGGTCTGGGCGTCCTCCAGCACCGCGGCGTATCCCGCCAGGGCGAAGGGCTCGATGTCCTCGTCCGGGTAGTCGATGACCGCGTGATAGTGGGAGCATATCCCGGTCAGGGCGTCATATATCCCGTCGGTCCGGCGGCGGATGGCCCCGTCCAGTTGCCCGGCGGCTATCTGGGCGACGCGGGGGGTCTCAGCGTCGATCAGGTCGATGACGGCCTCCGCCTGGGTCAGGTCCATTCGGCCGTTCAAAAAGGCCCGGCGGGTGAATTCCCCGGCCTTGGCCTGGCGGGCCCCGGCGGCGAAAAGGCTGTCCAGGGCGGCCCGGAGCACCACAGGGGAGCCGTGGCACTGCAGCTCGGCGGTGTCCTCCCCGGTGTAGCTGTTGGGGCCACGGGACACGGTAGCCAGGCAGATGTCCAGCACGGCCCCGTCCGATGCGGCCAGGCGGCCCAGCACGAGCTGCCGGTCGGCCCGGCGGCTCATGGGCGCGCCCCCCAGGGGGGCAAAGACCCGGTCCAGGATGGGAAGGGCGTCCGGCCCGCTGATGCGCACGATGCCGATGGCGGACAGGACCTGTCCCGTGGCGATGGCCGCGATGGTGTCAAATACGCCGCCCTCTCGGGCGGCGTTGGAGGGGGTGTGGCTCATTTCTTTTCTCCGTCATCTTGCTGGGCCAGGTGGTAGGTGAGGACCAGAAGGCTGTCCGAGAAGTGGATGCTCTCCACCAGGGGGCCGTCCTCGCCCACATCCAGCTCGGTATTGGTGAAGTTCCATATCGCCCGGATACCGGCCTCCACCAGGGTGTCGGTCAGCTCCTGGGCCACGTTGCGGGGGACGGTGAGGATGGCGATGTCCACCTTGTGCTCCCGGACGAAATCCCCCAGACCTGCCACGTCGTAGATGGGGAAGCCGTCGATGTCCGTGCCGATGACCTCCGGCTTGATGTCGAACGCGCCCAGGAAGGAGAACCCCTCGATGATGAAATCGAAGTTCTGCACCAGGGCGGTGCCCAGATTGCCCGCGCCGACCAGAATGGTGGAATAGCCCCGGAAGGTGCCCAGTATCTGGCTGATCTCCTTGCGCAGGGAGTCCACGTTGTAGCCGTATCCCTGCTGCCCGAACTCACCGAAGCAGGAGAAGTCCTGCCGTATCTGGGAGGGCGTGAGGCCCATCTGGCGGCCCAGCTTGTCGGAGGAGATGCGCTCCTCTCCCTTGCCCGCCAGATCGTCCAGCTTTCGCAGATATCGGGGGAGTCGGCGGATAACGTTGTTGGATACATTGTTGCGTTTCACGTCGCTGTCTCCTTTCAGCGCAAACCTAATGTTTCCCTTTATATGTTAAATTTACCACATTTTTGGGAAAGTTGCAAATGATATTGTAAGAGGAAATAAAAATATGCTATAATGACCATATTGGAGCCGAAGGGGTCAGCATAATAGACAAAAGACCCCGTGACGGCCGGGACAAAAGACCGGCGTCGGACAGGAAGTGCTATGGCGGAGAGACGATTATCCCACGCGTATATGCTGACAGGGCCGGAGGGCCCGGACCGGGACCGGGCGGCGCGCCGTCTGGCCGCGGCGCTGCTGTGCACCGGCGCGGAAAAGCCCTGCGGGGCGTGCCGGGACTGCCGGAAGGTCCTGGCGGGCATCCACCCGGATGTGGTGACCGTGGCCCGGGAGCAGCGGGACAAGGAGCTGCGCCGGGAGATATTGGTGGGCCAGATACGGCAGATGACGGCGGACGCGGTCCTCGCCCCCAACGAGGCGGCCAGGAAGGTGTATATCATCGACCAGGCGGACCGGATGAACGACCGGGCCCAGAACGCCCTGCTCAAGGCCCTGGAGGACCCTCCCGGCCACGCCTGCTTCATCCTGTGCGCCGCGTCGGCGGACGCGCTGCTGCCCACGGTCCGGTCCCGCTGCGTCCGGGCGGAGGAGGCCGTTGACCGCCGGGCGGAGACCAGGGAACTGTCGGACCTGGCAAGAGCCTATCTGGAGACGGCCGCCTCCGGCGACAGGGCGGAGATGACCCTGTTTTGCATGAACAGGACAAAGCTCAGCCGGGAGGAGACGGAGAGCTTTGCCGGTGAGGTGAAGGACGCGGTGTGCGACATCCTGTGCGCCCGGCGGCCTGACCCCGGCCTGGGCAGGGACAGGCTGTTCCACCTGGCAGAACTGATGGAGACGGCGGAGGACTATCTTCGCCACAATGTACAGCCCAAACAGATATTTGGCCTTTTGGCCGTGGAAACGTTGAGGTAACGGATGCTATGACAGAAGTAGTGAGTATCAAATTCAGAAACCGGGGGAAGGCCTATTACTTCGACCCGGCGGGCCTGTCGCTGAAGACCGGCGAGCAGGCCGTGGTGGAGACCTCCAAGGGCCTGGAGATAGGCTCCGTGGTCCGGGGGAACCACCAGGTGGAGGACGAGCAGGTCGTGGCCCCCCTGCGGGCGGTGGCCCGTGCCGCCACCGAGGACGACAGGCGCATAGCGGAGCTGTGCCGCCAGCGGGAGCAGGAGGCCTACGGCATCTGCAAGAAGAAGATCGAGGAACACGGCCTGGAGATGAAGCT
>CANRNA010000110.1 GCA_947631805.1 uncultured Oscillospiraceae bacterium
CCGCACGGTCCGCCGCCCGGACAGCCCGGCGTATACGCGGGCGCGGTAGCGCTCCTTGGCGTCGTTCAGCTCATTCCAGAACGCCGGTATCTCTCCGGGGGCGTCCAGGTCCTCCCGCCGCCGGGCGCACAGGGCCTCCAGCTCGTCCAAAAACGCGGCCAGCTCCTCTATAAGCTCCACGGCCCCGCCGTTGCGCTCCAGGGCGCCGACGGTCCAGCGCAGCAGCCTTGCCAGCTCGTACGTCTCGGCCATGGAGGAGCCCAGCATGCCGGGCAGGCCGTTGAGGGCGTCGTACCAGCCGGGCTTGCCCCCTTCCATCTCCACGCCCATGCCGTAGGGGTCCAGGGCAGCGAACTTGACCGCGCACAGCAGCGCCAGCTTTTCCGCCAGGGTGCCGCGGATGAGCTCCCCGTCCGCGCCATGCAGGTACTGGTCCTGTCCGGCGGGGGTGAAGGCGTCGTCCAGGGCGTGGTACTGGCGGATGCCGTTTTCCGTCCTGGCGTAGCGCCGGGCCCGTGGGGCCACCGCCGCCTGGGGGGCGTAATAGGTGTAGGCCCGCTCGTACAGAAGCTCCCGCTCCTGCTCCGGGAACACGGCCAGATATTCCTCAATGAGGTCCAGATCGTACGTCCAGTGGTCGGTCCAGTAGCCCTCCCCGAAGGCGGCGTCCAGCCGGGCCTCGGCGGCGGTCATGATCCGGGAGAAGAGCCCCTCCGCCTGGGAGGCGGGGGCGCTGTCCAGCAGCGTTTCATAGAGCCTGCCGGGGGTGAAGGGGGCGGCGAGCACCCGCTCCAGGGCCTCCCGGCCGGGACCGGGGAGCTCCGAGGCCAGGCACTGGGCCCGCTGGGGGTCCAGGGCGTAGGACTGCATGCTGATGACAAGGGGATTGTAGCCGTCGGGCTGGATGAGGCTGAAAAAGGCGTGGATGTTCTGCCGCCCCACGAAGGGGGAGAAGAAGGTGTCGCTGCGGCGGTTCTGGTTCACGTCCCGGTAGTTGCCGTTGCCCTGGGAGTAGAGCTCCGGGAGCATGGAGAAGAAGTTGTAATCCCGCTCCAGGTCCCCGTGCTTGCGGGAGTAGGCGTAAAACACCTTGTCCGCCCCCAGCGCCAGGGGCATGCCCCCCCGGAGGACGTTATCCATATAAGTATATTTGCAGTAGGCGTCGAAGACCGGGTCCCCGGTGGCGGTTTGGATGGGGGCGCACAGCTCGTCTGTCAGGGCACGGGCCCGGCTGTGCTTGGCCCGGAACCAGGCATCGTCCGTCTTTCGCTCCAGCAGCCGGTCCAGCTGGACGCGGCTGTCCACCTGGCCGATGAGCTCGCTGACGGTGAAGCCCTCCCCAGGCCGGAGGGTCCCCTCCCGGGCGAAGAAGGCGCAGGGGAGGAGGTTGGAGCTGTGCTGGGGCCGGGCCAGCACGGCGGCCAGCCCTCCCTCGGCGAACACGCCGGGCCGGGCCAGGGCCGTGTCCTGGTCGAAAAGGGCCTCTCCGTCCGCGACCACGGGCAGAAGAGCGCCGTCCTCGTCAAAGCCCAGGGCAAAGCTGCCGCCCTCCACCACGCCCACACGGGCGCTGTCGCCCATGCTGACGCGGACCCGGTAATAGGGCCGCCGGGCGGGGACGTCCTCCACCTGCATCCATGCCTTGGTGGTCTGGAGCATCCCCTTCATGCTCCCGTCGCCCACCCCATAGGGGATGAGCTCCGGCATGCCGTCCAGCATCTCCACGGCGCAGGAGGCGCCGGACACGTTTGTCACCCGTACCCGGCGGACCAGAGCCCCCACCCGCTCCTCGGGCAGGACGAAATAGTCCACCGACACGGCAAGGCCGCTCTCGCCGCCCCTGTCGGTCAGGGACAGGGCGTTCATCTCCACGGTCATGGAGCACTGTTCGGGATGGGCAAAAGCCTCAAAAAAACGGCCGTCCCGGCGCAGGAAGGTGCGGAAGCCCCGGCGGTCCGCCGCCTCAAAGGCGCGGTGAGCGGGCAGAAATTCCATCACGGCCCGGTCCTTGTTGTCCACGCCGAAGCTAACGATGCCCTGGCCTCTGTTTACATAATAACACCATATAGGCACCCCGTGCAGGCCCGCTATCCCCGGCAGAAAGCTGGCGAAGGGCGGGCGCAGGCCGTACCGGTCCATGGTGAATTGTTCCGCGTTTTGTTTCATAGCAGCCTCCTTTTTAAGCCAATACCACCGACACCCGGTGGGTCTCGCCCTCCGTCAGGGCGGCTATGGTCTCGGGGGAGAGGGACACCCGCCCTTCGGTGAAGGGCAGGTCCGCCCCGTCCAGGGCGGCGGACAGGGGGCGGAAGGGGCCCTCGCCCGTCTCCGGGGCGTGGAAGGTCACCTCCAGCTCCCGCCCGGCAAAGGGCAGGGATATGGCGGCGGTCCGGTCCGGCCCGAACTGGCAGGCCAGGAGCTTAGGCTCGATGACAAGGCTCCCCAGCTCGCCACGGACGCCGAACATCTCCGTCACCGCCGTGAGCAGATACCAGCTGGCCGCGCCGGTCAGGTAGTGGTAGAGCCCCCGGCCGCCCCGGCCGAAGTACTCCGGCAGGCCGGGATAGATCATGCTCCGGTCAAAATCCATGGCCTGGCGGTAAAGGCTGTCCAGGGCCCTGTAGCCCGCCTGGGCGAAGCCCCGGCGGTACAGGGCGTTGGCGTACATCACCGCCATGTGGGAGAACACCGCCCCGTTTTCCTTCTCCCCGTAGGCGAAGCCGAACATCCGGCCCATGTCGGTCTTGACCTGGCCAAAGTCGGTGTTGAGCCGGTAGCCCCCGCAGGCGCCGTCGTACAGATAGGCGTCGGCGCTCTCCACGATGGCGGACACCTGCTCCGCCGTGGCCGTCCCGGCCATGACGGCGAAGACCTGGCTGGTGAGGAGCATATTGCTCCTGCCCTCCCGCTCGCCCTCCAGGGGGCGGCCGTTGTCGTCATAGTAGCCGTTGAACCAGCCATGGCCGCGGCTGTCGGTGAGCCACTGGGTGCGGCGGATGTGCTCTGTCAGCCACCGGCCCTTCTCCCGCAGGGAGGCGGCCAGGGCATGCCCGTCGTGGACCGTGCGCCTGCCGGAGACGGTGTGGACGCACGCGGCCATATACCGGTCCAGCAGAGCCCTCTTGGCGGCGGGGTCGGCGTAAAGGGCCCCGTCCCCCTCCAGAAGGATGTCCATCTCCTCCAGCAGGGGGAAGCCCGTCTCCCCCCGGGCGGCGCATGTCTCCACCAGGTCCGCCAGGTCCAGCAGGTTTTTGGCGTAGGCGTTGGCAAAGGCCACGCTCTCCCCCCGATGCCCGGCCATGTCCAGGGCGTCGTTCCAGTCCGCGTCCCGGAGCCGGGGCACGTTGTGCTCCCCCACCTCCCAGAAGGCGGTCAGGTTCTGCACCAGCAGGTGTTCCAGCACGGTGCCCTCGTATTCGGCGCCTGTCTCGTCCAGCTGCCAGGTCTGTCCGGGCTGCCACAGCCCGTCCACGTCGGTGCCCCGCCGGACCTGCCGGTCCTTGAAATACCGCTGGCTCTGTCGGAGGATGGACAGGTCCCCGGTCTGGTGGATGTACAAGAGCGTGGTCATCAGCGGCCACACCCCGTGGTCCATCCACACCCGGGTGATGGCGTTCCGGTCGGCCTTGAACTGGCCGGGGAGCTGGCCGATGATGGTGGCGTTGGTGCCGTCGGCCCGGACGCCCGCGAAGTTCTGCACCAGCATCTCCCGCACGGAGGCGGGGTCCATCAGCAGCAGGGCCAGACAGTCCTGCCACAGGTCCCGCCAGCCCCGGCCGCCCTTGCCGTAATCGTGGTGGGGCAGGAAGGAGCAGCCGAAGATGCGCCGCAGCTCCGGCTGGAAGGCCACCCAGGCCATGAAGCCGTCGAAGGCGGCGTCGCCGGTGGAAAAGCGGATGCGCACCTTGCTTCGCCAGTAGTCCCGGACCCGCTCCCAGCAGGCGTAGACCGCCTGACTGTCCCCGAACAGGGACGGGGGCGCGGCGGGCTCTAAGTCGTGGGGGCACACGCTGAGCACGACGGTGTACTCCCGCGCCTGGCCGGGGGCCAGGGTGACCGGCGGGAACCGAAGGCCCCCCAGGGCCTCCTGGCCGTCTACCTGATAGCCTGGGCCCACGCCGGGCCGGTCCTCCAGCAGGGCATCCGGCCAGTCCAGGGCGCCGCCGGGGCCGGTGAAGGCGGTCTCCTCGGCATAGAAGCTGGCCGGGGGCGCGCCGAACTGGTCCATGCCCTGGACGGCGTAGCAGGTGTCCGCCAGCCGGTGGCCCCGCTCGTCAAAGGACAGGGTGGGCCGCACGGTCACCCCGTACCGGGTGACAACGGTCCGGTTGAGAAGGCTCGTCACGTGCCGGTGGTCCCGCAGGTTGTCGGCGCTGCGGCCGTAGATGGGCACGGCGGCCACGGGGGTGAGGGTCAGGGGGGCGGAGCCGATGTTCTCCAGGCGCACCTGGTGCACCTCCGCGTCCCCCTCGGGCAGGACGAAGGATAGGATGTCCGCCCGCAGGCCCAGCCGGGCGTTTTGGCGCGTGACGCGCTGCCACATATACCCCGCCTCCAGGGAGCACTCGTCCTCCCGGTCTGTGCGGCGGGCGGCGTCCTGGGCGGCGGAGCAGCCCACGGCGGACCAGAGCGTCCCGTCCTCCAGCCGACACCAGAAATTCCGGCCGGACCGGCTGGTGGAAAGGTCCCCGACGCTCACCGGGGTCAGCAGAAAGTGGTCCTGATCGGTCTTGGCGTCCCCCCGCAGGTGGGCCGTCACGGCGCTTTTCAGGCCTGTCTCCCCGGCCAGGGGGAAGTAGAGCTCCCGATAATCCCCGGCGTGGTCCAGGGTGAAGGTACCGTATCGGTCGGTGAAGCGGCATCGGGCCATGATAGCTCCTCTCCGGCAGTCTCCGCTGCCCGTGTGATAAGTTGATTGTAGGGAATCGGTCCGGGAATTGAAAGCCCCTTTTTTTCTGAAAGGTCTCCACATTTTAGTAGGAGGGAAAGATGTGCCCGGCATTCCTGCCCGTTCCGGGCGGGAAGCAGAAAAAAGTTAAAAAATTTTTCAAATTGTCTCAAAAGTGTCGGACAAATGCCGCGCGGTCTGATATAATGACGATAGTTACAAAAAAGGAACGAAAAGGAAACGCTTCGTTCCGTTATCTGGAGAGGAGCCCGGCCTGGGGCGCTGGCGCCGCGGGCCGGAAAGGAGGATGCTATGACCGGTGAGCAGCCAGATACCGGGCCCATGGGTCCGGAGGAAGGGGCCCACATGTTCCCCGAGCGGCTGAAAGCTCTGCGGGAGGGGGAAAATCTAGACAGAAAGACCCTGGCGGAGCTGTGCGGGCTGTCCAAAAACGTCGTCAGCCGGTATGAGAACGGCGAGCGGGAGCCCTCCAGCCAGTCCCTGGTGGCGCTGGCGGACTTTTTCGACGTGTCGGTGGACTATCTGCTGGGGCGGGAAAAATAGTTTTCTCCGTCCCTTTAACGTTCTGCCCTCCGGTGAGCCGGAGGGCAGACTGTATAGCATGGGCGTTTTGCTTGACAAGGGGAAAGGGGAAAGGTATAATAAGGGTGTGGAAACCCTTTAGACGGTGCCACAGTTACACGTCACACTAGATCGGGGCTGCTACCCCAACCCAGCCGTGAGCCGTTTGCCTGCAACAGACGGCAATAGCATACGAAAACGCTCTCAAGACTTGCGTCCTGAGAGCGCTGCGTTTTCTTACAGGGATATCACTCGGCTTCCAGCGTGAACAGGGTCTCGCCGCCTGCCTCGTCCAGATAGCTCTCCTGGGTGGTGTCATAGCTGTAGCCCTCGGGGACCTTGATGACCTGGATGTGATAGGCAAAGCTGGGATAGACGAACGAGATCATGCCGTCCGCGTCGGAGGTCATGGGGGTGCAGGTGCTGTCGTCGCACACGTTGGCGATGACGCCCTCCACGGGCGCGCCGTCCCCGTCCTCGAATACCAGGGTGTAGAGCGAGTAGCCCTCGGGGACCTCACCGGCGGCGTAGGCCAGCTCGTCGGTGGAGGGCTCGGAGCCGTCGGCATAGGCCCAGGAACCGGCCACCTCGTCGTTTTCATCCCGGAAGTTGCTGTCCACGAACCGGTTGACGTTCTGCTCGTCGGCGAAATAGAACGCGTATATGGGCTCCTCGTGGGGAGCGGGGGCCAGGGAGATGTAGCAGTAATCGTAGCCGGTGGTCTCCATGCTGTCGATGCCGGTGGTGACGGTGTAGCCGTCCTCCTCCAGGCAGGTGCTCAGGCAGTCGCCGGAGCCGTCATAGTAGCAGTAGTAGGAGGCCCCGTCCGGGTCCACGCCCTCGGCCAGGGTGGC
>CANRNA010000111.1 GCA_947631805.1 uncultured Oscillospiraceae bacterium
GCCTCCACCACGTTCTGGCCCAGGACCTGCTTCATCAGGCAGGCCTTGCCGTCGCCCAGGTCCAGATAGTTCAGCACGGTCTGGTCGCTGAGGATGTCGGCGTCCTCGGGCAGGACGGTCTTCAGGTCCACGGCCAGGCCGTTCACAGCCGCCGGGATGCCCATGCTCAGGTCGCACAGATAGATGTCGCACTCCGGGGTGCCGGCCAGGATGGAGGTGTTGATGGACTCGGTGATGCCCGTGTAGGTCAGGTTGACGTACTGGAACTTCACGTTGTACTTCTCCTCCACGGCCTTGACTACGTCAAAGCGCATCTGGTCGGCCAAACTGCCGGTATAGGCGGGGTCGTCCTCCAGGGCGCTGTGGGTGGAGTCATAATAGATATCCCACCAGGTGCCGATGGTGATGGTACGGGGCTCCTCCGCCGCGTAGGCCCCCACGCCGAGGCAGGAGACCATGATGGCGACGACGAGGACGGTCACGAATATCTTTGAAAAGCGCTTCATTCGTTTTTCCTCCTTTGATAGATTTTTGAGATGTAGGCGCGCCTTATTCCGCGGCGGTGCCGATGCTGACGCTGAACACTTCCCAGGCGCCGCTGGACTCACACTGCATCCTGGCGCCCCAGGCAGCGGGGTCGTCGCCGCACACGGCGGCTATCTGCTCATAGGTGACCTGGGCCACGGATCCGTCGCACACGGGGGCCTGGTCGCCCACGCGGCTCCAGCCAACGCTGGCGTCGGGCATGACGATCCACATGTCGCCGGTCTCGGACTGATACTGGATGGTGATCACTGAGCCGGGCACCAGAAGGGCCAGCTGCTCCTCGGTCAGCTCAATGCCGTCCTGGGTCCAGGCGGCGGCGCTGGTGGCGAAGCCGTCCAGAGCCACGTTGCCCTTCACGCTCTTGAAAGCGCCAGAGCAGATGGACACCCCGTAGACCTCCCAGGCGCCGCTGGACTCGCACTGGAGCCGGGTGCCCCAGGTGGCGGGGTCGTCGCCGCACACGGCGGCTATCTGCTCATAGGTGACCTGGGCCACAGAGCCGTCGCACACAGGGGCCTGGTCGCCCACACGGCTCCAGCCAGCAGCCGCGTCGGGCATGACGATCCACATGTCGCCGGTCTCGGAGGCATAGCTTATCTCGATGACGGAGCCGGGCACCAGAAGAGCCAGCTGCTCCTCAGTCAGCTCCACGCCGTCCTGGGTCCAGGCAGCGGCGGCCTTCCCGGCCATGTCGGGTATCTCCACCTTGCCCGTCAGGTTCTTCAGCCCCGTGGGCTGGCCCACCTTCACGCCGTAGACCTCCCAGGCGCCGCTGGCCTCGCACTGCAGGCGGGCGCCCCAGGTGGCGGGGTCATCGCCGCACACGGCGGCTATCTGCTCATAGGTGATCTGGCAGATATTCCCGGACAGGTTGGTGGCGGCGGTCTGCTGCTCCACACGGCTCCAGCCAACGCTGGCGTCGGGCATGACGATCCACATGTCACCAGCGTCGCTGCTGTACTCGATCTCGATGACGGAGCCGGGCACCAGCGCGGCCAGGAACTCCTCGGTCATCTCCACGCCGTCCTGCGCCCAGCCGTCGGCGGACAGACCGGCCATGCCCTCCAGCTCCACGGCGTCAGCGCCCAGATACTGCAGGTTGCTCATGTCCTTGGACCCGCCGAAGCCCTCGGGGGCGGTGAATCCGGCAGTGGTGTCCGCCGCGATGATGTTGCCGTCGGCATCCTTGAAGGCGATGTCATCGATGTAGAGCACCGCGTTGGCGGCACCGGCGGTGGCGCCGTTGTCCACCTCCAGGGTGACGATCATCAGGGGCTGCTCGGCGCTGAACACCTCGCCCTTGGCGGGGTCAAGGGTCACGGGAGCGTTCTTGGGGTTCTTGGCCTCCAGATACACGGACCAGCCGTGCTTCTCAGAGCTCAGGCCCCCGTCCATCCACAGCATCACGTTGCCGGAGCAGGCGAAGAACTCCCCGTCCGGGTTCACGATGCCCATGGTCATGTCGATGGCGGCCACGTCGGCGGCCTTGTCGCCCAGCAGGCTGGCCACGTCAAAGGCCACGTAGGGCACCTTGCCGCTGCCGTTGGTGATCTGCAGGGCCTTGCTGCCGTTGTAGTCAACGATCTCCACCGCGCAGGCGTCGGCGTTGGCCATGCCGTCATACACCGACACGAAGCCCATGTTGCCGTCCTCGAAGTCCACGCTCACGGCGGCCTCGTCGGCCCAGGCGGCCGCGCTGCCCAGCACGCCTACGCACATAAGCGTCGCCAGCAGCATCGCCAGCATTCTTTTTGCTTTCAAGTGAATATCCTCCTTTAAATTAAATAATGGACTTATGGGATAGGTTCAGGTACCGTCTCTCACCCTCCTTCCCCCCGCTGCGGGGAAAATATGTCTGTCACTCTGTCAACCAACAATGCCGCTTCTCTCCACACCCTCGATGAAGTACTTTTGCAGGAACATGTAGATGAGAACGACAGGAAGCATCATCAGTACGATACCGGCGTCCAGATACAGGTTCTGGATGGTCTTGTCCATGATCTGGTACTGGTTGGCGATGTTGGCCACCAGCGAGGAGATGCGGATACCGATGGACTGGCTCTGGGGGATGAGGAAGAGCTTGGCGTAGAAGGTGTCGTTATACTGCCAGACCATGGAGAACACCGCCACGGTGATGACCGCGGGGGTGGCGTTGCGGAGCATGATGTGGAAGTACGTATACCACGTGCCCGCCCCGTCCACGAAGGCCGCCTCCTCTATCTCCTTGGGCAGGCCTCGGAAGAACTGGTTGAAAATATAGATATACAGCCCCGAGCGCAGGCCGCAGCCGAAGAGCGTCAGGATGTACATAGGCGTGGTGGTGCCCATGAACGACAGCGGGTGGCCGAATATGGCCGTACACAGCCCGAAGGGGTCAAACAGCCGGAAGGTCATATACAGCGGCAGCATGATCGTGTGGGTGGGTATCACGATGGTGATGACTACGCAGGCGAACAGCAGGCTCTTCAGGGGGAACTTGAACCGGGCGAAGCCGTAGCCCACCATGGAGCACACCAGTATTTGCAACAGCATCAAAAGCAGGGAGTACAGAAGGGAGTTGAGCATCGTGGGCACATAGTTCAAAATGCTGATGGCCATTTGATACCGCTCCAGGGTGGGCTCCTGGGGGATGAGGTACACCATGGGGTTATAGGCGTCCTTGTTGGAGAAGAAGGAGTTTGCCACGATGCCGAACACCGGGGCCAGGATGGTATAGCATATCCCCACGATGACCAGCACCCGGAACAGGGTGGACAGGACGCTCTTGATGCCCTTGGTGATGACATACCGCTCGTTGAGCGCGGTGGTCTCGTCGTGCATGGCGGCTATGTGCTTTTGGAAGAAGCCTCTGACTGTCTTTATCATATCCGTCCCCTCCCCTCTCAGTTATAATATCTGGACTTCTTCGTGATGGTACCGCAGATAAGAAGAAGTATCCCGCAGGTGACAAGCGTACTGACCAGACTGAACACGGCGCTCAGGCCGTAGTTATAGTTGGTAAAGGCCTCGTTGTATGCCAGCGTCACCACATCGCTGGAGACGAAGCTGTCCACCACCGTATAGACGATGTTGGTGATGATATGGGGCGTTATCATGGGCAGCGTCACCTTCCAGAAGGTCTCGTAGGCCGTGGCGCCCTCCATCTTTGCCACCTCGTAGAGGTTGCCCGGGATGGACTGGAGCGCGGCGATGAAGATGACGATCTGCACGCCGGAGGCGGAGATGATGCTGGTGATGCGGTCCGTGGCGCCCACGATGTAATCCAGCAGCCACCGGGGCAGCATCAAGCTGCCGAACAGGTCTATGTAGTACGCCATGCCGATGCCCGCGCTCTCGGCGGCCACCTCCTGGCTGGAGGCGCTCACCCCCGTGGCCACCATGGCGGTGGCGGACTCGATGGCGTCCAAAATGGCCTCGGCGTTCAATATCACCGGCAGGAAGAAGATGGCGCGCACCAAGGTCCTGCCCTTGAATTTCCGGTTGAGCAGCAGGGCCATGAACAGGCTGAAGAAGATGATAAGAGGGATGTCCACCACCATGTTCAGCACGGAGCTGGTGAGTATCTGCTTGAAGCTGCCGTGGGCGGTGAAGGCGTAGATATAGTTTTTCAGCCCCACCCAGGTCAGGTTATAGCCCCCGTTGACCACGTCCATCTTCAGGTCCGACAGGGAGAACTCCACCGTCATGAACAGGCTGCGCACATAGAACACGATGAACCCCACCAGCCAGGGGAGGATGAACATGTAGCCGTTTACCTTACGCTTCTGTTCCAAACTCAGTCTGCGCTTTTTCATTCTCCCGCCTCCTTACTGCACCACGTATCCCATAGCCGGGATACTGACGCCGTCCACACGCACCGGCTCGGCGTTGTAGTTGACGTAGATGGCGGTGCCGCCGCTGTAAAGCGTCCGGCGCACGCCGCTTTGCAATATCTCGTGAGAGACCATCCGCTGGTCGGTGACCTGGCTGAGCACGCCCTCCAGGGCCCCGTAGACCTCCGCCGCCTCGTCCTTCCATGTGTTGAAGCAGGTGCTGTAAAACCGGTTCAGGCCGGAGTACTTCATCTCCGACGTCTCCTGCCAGGTGAACAGGAAGTGGGGCGCCGCGCCGTACTCGATCATGGTCAGGATCCGCTGGTTCTCGTCTGCCTCGTCGTGCAGGTTATAGACGGCGCCGCAGTAGTCGATGCACCCATGGACGATCATCTCATACAGGGGGATGTTCTCGTCCACGATCACATACTCGTTGTCGCTGAGGGGCAGGTCCGTGATGTCGTCCGCCGCGGCCCAGGCGTAGTCGTTGGCCTGGTCAACCAAAATGTTCTTCTCCGTGCCGTCCAGCAGCGCCAGCTGCCCCTTCACCACGTCCAGGGCCTGCTCCCGGTCTATCATCCCGCTGCGCTTTTTGTCCGAGTGGAGCTCGCTGCCCAGATCCCGCAGGGAGACGCCGTCCACGTCTATCCCGGCGAACCGGTCGGCGAACTCGCCCACATAGCGGACCAGGAACTTGGGGGAGATGAGGTCGTACAATGTCTCCGGATAGCCCAGACTGGAGGTCTGGCGCAAAGTGGCCGGGTTGACCTGGCCGAAATCGGCCACGTAGCCGCTGCCGTAGTACTTGGAGCTCTCCGCCTTGTAGTTGTAGCGCTTGCTGATCTCGGTCACCTGCTGGAAGGCCACGTCGGCGTACAGGCTGCCCCCGTTGGCGGTGACCTGGTCGTTGAGCTTTTCCAGCCCGCTTTTGCCTCCCAGCTTCCGGGACACCCGGATGCGGTCGGCCACGTCGTGGTAATAGCCCCCGTTGAACCAGCCCTGCAGGTTCACCACCTGGTTTGTCACCCCCGCCTTCGCCAGCTCGTCGGATATGGTCCCCGCCTGCTCGAAGGTGGTCATGGCCGTCAGGCCCATGTACTGCTTGCCCAGGAAGAACTCCGTCATCTTCACGCCGGAGAGCACGTCATAATAGAACTTCAGGGGTTCCGGCTCGGTCTTCTCCGTGAGCACGCCCTCGGCGATGAGCCGGTCCCGGTAATAGTTCGCCATGCCGGAGTAGCCCTGGTGGTCCTCGTCCAGGAAGGTGTAGCGCACCGTCAGGTTACTGTCGTAGGGAGTGGGCTCCACGATGGGCAGGGCGGCCTCATTGCCGGTGCTGCCGAACATCTCCAGGGTCTCGCTGCCCCGGACCACAAAGGCCGCGTAGGCGTTGTTGTAGCTGTTCACACGGCCGGACACACCGGCGTTGATGGAGGCCAGGGACGCCCCGTCCTCGATGGTGGCCAGGATGGTCCCGTTCTCCTTGCACAGGCCGAACAGCCCCATCCGGGCGTTGTTGGAGCTCTCCATCACGGTGTAGTCCGCCGCCAGCATGTCGATGCCGTAGACGAACTGGGAATAGGTGCCCCCGGTTGTCTTGCCGTTGTTGAAGTGGATGAGCGAGCCGTCCCCGTTGGGCACCACGATATAGCCCGTCTCGTCGGTCCCGGCGGCCCCGAAGCCGTAGAGCAGCTGTATCCTGTAGACGGACGCGCCGCCGTTCTCCTCCAGGGCGCAGGTGGGCACGGACACGTCTATGTGGTCGCCCTCCAGCCGGTACTCCAGGGCCACCTTGAAGGAGATGGGCACGGTCACCTGGGTCCCCGCCAGAGCCATCTGCTCTACGTAGTCCTCCTCGGTGAAGCCCGCGCTCTCCAGCATGGTCTGGATGCGGCCCAGGGCGATGCGGTTGTTCCGGGCGGTCTTCAATATCTGGCGCATGCCG
>CANRNA010000112.1 GCA_947631805.1 uncultured Oscillospiraceae bacterium
CTCATCATGGCCCGGCGGCAGGGGCGGGTGTACGTGTCCGCCATCCGGTACATGATCATGAGCCTGGTGGGCTCGGGTCTGTTCCTCATCGGGCTGAGCCTTCTCTACTCCGTCACCGGCCACCTGCTCATGGTCCCGGCCAGAGAGGCCCTGGCGGCCCTTATCCCCACCGGGCGGTTCACTCTGCCCCTGTCGGTCATCCTCATCCTGCTCACCGTGAGCCTTGGCATCAAGAGCGGCCTCTACCCCTTCCACACCTGGATACCGGACGCCTACGGCTACTCCACCCCCGCCGCGGCGGCGGTGCTCTCGTCGCTGGTGTCCAAGGGCTATATCCTGCTTCTGGTCAAGCTCATGGTCCGGGTCCTCCCCTACGACACCGACGCCGGGGAGAACATGACGGACATCCTGTTCCTGTTCGGGGTCATCGGCATGATGTGGGGCTCCATAGACGCCATCAGGGAGGACAACATCCGCCGCATGACCGCCTACTCCTCCGTGGCCCAGATAGGCTACATCTACATGGGCCTAGGGCTGGGCACCGACGCGGGCATCGTAGCGGCCCTGTTCCACGTCCTCTCCCACGGGGCGATGAAGTCCCTGCTGTTCGTCAGCATCTCCGGCCTGACGGAGGCCTCCGACGGCCGGACCGACCGGCTGGGCCTGAAGGGGGCCGGTTACCGCCACCGGGTGGCCGGGCTGGGCTTCACGGTGGGGGCTCTGTCCATGATAGGCATGCCCCTGTTCACGGGCTTCGTGTCCAAGTACCTGTTCGCCTCCGCCGCCAGCGGCGCCGTCACCTTCAAGATGATCACCGCCTGGGTGGCGCTGGCCGTGAGCACCACCCTCAACGCCGTGTATTTCATGCGCACCGTGCTGGTGCTGTACACCACCGTGGACGCCCCCCGGCGGCGGGCGGAGGTCTATGTGCCCTCCCCGGTGGAAAACGCCGCCACCCTGGGCCTGGTGGCGGTGAACATAGCCCTGGGCGTGGCCTCCCCGCCGGTGATAGAGCTGCTGGCCCAGGGTCTGGCCGTATTCGGATAAGGAGGGATGCAACATGACCAACGGGACACCCGCTTTTGAATTGCTGCTGCCGCTGCTGCTGAGCCTGGCCGGGGGACTGGCCGTGGGCTGCGTCCGGTGGAAGAGCCGCCGGGCCATGCTGGGCCTGACGGCGGCCGTGCTCGCGGCGGACCTGCTTATCACCGTGTATATCTGCCTGTCCGGGGCGGCCATGCGCCTGCCCCTGTTCACCGTGACGGAGGGGCTGGAGGCAGTGCTCCGGGCGGACACCCTGGGAAAGATATTCGCGCTGCTGTTCGCCTTCGTGTGGCTGATGGCGGGTACGGCCGCCTTTGAGTACATGGAGCACGAGCGGGACAACCCCCGGTTCTTCGCCTTTTACCTCATCGTGGGGGGCGTGCTGAACGCCGCCTGCTGGGCGGGGAACTTCTTCACCTACTACATCCTGTTCGAGCTCATGACCCTCACCTCCATGCCCCTGGTGCTCCACAGCCTGAGCCACGAGGCGGTGATGGCCGCGCTAAAATACCTGTTCTACTCCATGGGCGGGGCCTTTTTGACCCTGTTCGGCTTTTTCCTGTTCGTGTCCCAGGGGGAGAGCATGACCTTCCGGCCCGGGGGCAGTCTCGCCGCCGGGGCCCTCACCGGCCAGCAGCTGACGGCGGTGATGCTCATGATCGCGGGCTTTTCCACCAAGGCGGGCATGTTCCCCATGCACGGCTGGCTGCCCACCGCCCACCCGGTGGCCCCCGCGCCCGCCTCGGCGGTGCTCTCCGGCGTGATCACCAAGGCCGGGGTGCTGGGCGTGCTGCGCACGGTGTATTACGTGGTGGGGCCGGACAAGCTCCGGGGCACCTGGGTCCAGACGGTGTGGATATGCCTCGCCCTCACCACCGTGTTCATGGGCTCCATGCTGGCCTACAGAGAGGACGTGCTGAAAAAGCGCATGGCCTACTCCACCGTCAGCCAGGTGTCCTACGTGCTGTTCGGTCTGAGCCTGCTCCACCCCACGGCCTTCACCGGGGCAATCCTGCACGTGGTGTTCCACTCCCTTGTAAAGGACACCCTGTTTCTGGCGGCGGGGGCCGTCATCATCAGGACAGGCCGGACCCGTGTGTCGGAGCTGTCCGGCATAGGCCGGGGCATGCCTGTGACGATGTGGTGCTTCACGCTGGTGTCCGTCACTCTCATCGGCATCCCCCCCACCAGCGCCTTTGTGAGCAAGTGGTATCTGGCGGTGGGCTCTCTGGCCACCGGCATCCCCGTGGTGAGCTGGCTGGGCCCGGTGATACTGCTCATCAGCGCCCTGCTCACGGCAGGATATCTGCTCACCATCTCCATCAAGGCCTTCCTGCCGGAGAAGACCGCCCAGCCCCTGGCCGTGGAAAAGTGCGAGCCCGGCTGGCGCATGACCGTGCCCATGGGGATTATGACCGGGCTGAGCGTGCTGCTGGGCGTGTGGCCCGGCCCGCTGCTGGACGCCGTCGGGACCCTGACGGGCCTGCTGTTTTAAGCGAGGGGCGCGGCTATGAGCTCATACATCCTTCTGGCCCCCATCCTGCTGCCGGTGCTCTCCGGCGCGGGGATGCTGCTGTTCCCCTTCTGGAACGCCCGGGCCCGGAACATCTTTGTAGAGGCGGTGGTGGTGGTCAACACCATCCTGACCCTGGCCGTCCTCCGGCTGGCCCCCCGGGAGACGCTGTATCTGTTCTCTCTGAGCGAAAAGCTCCCCCTGACGCTGCGGATAGACGGCCTGACCGTCTTCTTCGCCGCCATCGTGGCCCTGCTGTGGCCTCTGGCGACACTATACGCCTTTGAGTACATGCGCCATGAGGAGCGGGTAAACACCTTCCTGGCCTATTACACCATCACCTACGGGGTGACACTGGGCGTGGCCTTTGCCGGGAACGTGTTCAGCATGTATCTGTTTTACGAGACCCTGACCATGGTCACCCTCCCCCTGGTGATGCACACCATGGCCCCCGAGGCCAAGCGGGCCACCCGGAAATACCTCTACTACATGATAGGCGGCACGGCCTTCGCCTTCATCGCCATGGTCTTTTACGTGCTGTACGCCGGGGGCACCGAGTTCACCTACGGCGGGACACTGGACCTGGACAGGATCGCCCACCACGACAATGTGGTCTATCTCATCTATCTCATGGGCTTTTTCGGCTTCGGGGTGAAGGCGGCGGTGTTCCCCTTCCACAGCTGGCTGCCGGACGCCTCCGTGGCCCCCACGCCGGTGACGGCCCTGCTCCACGCGGTGGCGGTGGTGAAGGCGGGCGTGTTCGCCATCATACGCTTCACCTATTACTGCGTAGGCCCTTCCCTGCTGGCCGGTTCCTGGGCCCAGCACACGGCGCTGCTGTTCGCCATCGCCACGGTGGTCTTCGCCTCCACCATGGGGGTGCGGGAGCCCCATTTCAAGCGGCGGCTTGCCTATTCCACGGTGAGCAACCTCTCCTATATCCTCCTGGGAGTGATGACCCTTACGCCCCTGGGCCTTCTGGCGGGGCTCGCCCATCTGCTGTTTCACGCGGTGATGAAGATAAGCGGCTTTTTCTGCGTGGGCGCGGTGATGCACCAGACAGGCCGGGAATACGTCTACGACCTGGACGGCCTGGGCCGCCGCATGCCTCTCACCTTCGGGGCGTTTCTCATCTCTGCCCTCTCCCTGACGGGGATACCCCTGTTTTCCGGCTTTGTGAGCAAGTGGCTCATCGCCCGGTCCCTGTTCGCCCAGGGGGGCATCCTGGGCCAGGCGGGGGTACTGGCGCTGCTCTACTCGGCGCTGATGACCGCCGTTTACCTGCTCACGGTGGCGGTCCGCGCCTTCTTCCCGGACCGGGAGGCGGACACCGCCTCTCTGGCGTCCTATACCGACCCCAGCTGGCAGATGCTCCTGCCCCTGGGGGTATTCTCCGTCGTCACCGTGCTCTTCGGCGTATGCGCCGGTCCCGTGCTGTCCGCCCTGGAGGGGATAGCGCAGGGGCTGGTCTGATAAGGAGGTGGGCTCTGTGGATATCTCCCTGGCGCTGCCCCGGCTGTGCGGGATGGGGCTGAGCTTCCGGGTGGACGGCTTTCGTCTGCTCTTCGCCTGCCTCACCACCTATATGTGGCTGATGACCTCCCTCTTCACCCCGGAGTACATGGCCCACGCCCGGAAAAAGGGCCGGTACTGGTTTTTCCTGCTGGCGACCTACCTGGCCACCATGGGGGTGTTTTTGTCCGACGACCTCTACACCACCTTCGTCTTCTTCGAGCTGATGAGTCTGGCCAGCTACGTGTGCGTCATCCACGACGAAAAGCCCGCCACCATGCGGGCGGGCGGGGTATATCTGGCCGTGGCCGTCATCGGCGGGCTGGTGACCCTGATGGGCATCTTCCTGCTGTATCACCTGACGGGCTCTCTCTCCTTCGCCTCCCTCCGGGCCAGCTGCGCCGATCTTCTGGCCGGAGGCGGCCGGGAGGAGCTGAAATGGCTCTATATCGCGGGGCTGTGCGTCCTGTTCGGCTTCGGGGCCAAGGCGGGCATGTTCCCCCTGCACATCTGGCTGCCCATGGCCCACCCGGTGGCTCCCGCCCCGGCCTCGGCGCTTTTGAGCGGCATCATCACCAAGAGCGGCATTTTCGGCCTGCTGGTGCTGGCGGCGGACGTGTTCGCCGGAGACGGCGCCTGGGGCCTTCTCATCGCCGGACTTGGGACGGCCACCATGCTCCTGGGCGGGGTGCTGGCCATCTTCTCCGTGGACATCAAGCGGACCCTGGCCTGCTCGTCCATGTCCCAGCTGGGCATGATCATCCTGGGCGTGGGCATGCAGGACCTGCTGGGGGAGCACAACGCCCTGGCCGTGCGGGGGACCATCCTGCACATGGTCAATCACGCCAATCTGAAGCTGGTCCTGTTCATGGCCGCGGGCGTGATCGTGATGAACCTGCACAAGCTGGACCTGAACGAGATACGGGGCTACGGCCGGAAAAAGCCCCTTTTGAAGGCCGTCTTCCTCACCGGTGCCCTGGGCATCGGGGGCATCCCCCTGTTCAACGGCTACGTGAGCAAGACCCTGCTCCACGAGAGCATCGTGGAGTATGTCGAGCTGCTCCACCAGGGGGCGGGCTCCCTGCCGGGCTTTCTCACGCCCCATCAGGCGGCGGCGCTGTTTCAGGGGATAGAGTGGCTGTTTCTGCTGACCGGCGGCATGACCGTGGCCTATATGACGAAGCTGTTCGTGTGCGTGTTCGTGGAGCGAAACGCCGACCCCGCCCTCCAGCGTGAATATGACCGGAAGGGCCGGTACTGCTCCCCCCTGACGGGGACGGTGCTCTGCCTGGCAGCCCTGGTGCTGCCCGTGCTGGGCTGCCTGCCCGGCCTGACCCTGGACAGGCTGGCGGACACGGCCCAGACCTTCCTCCACGGCCACAGCCCCGCCCACCCGGTGCATTATTTCTCCCTGGTCAACCTGAAGGGCGGCCTTATCAGCGTCGCCATCGGCGCGGCCATCTATCTGCTCATCGTCCGCCGGGGGCTCATGGCCCGCCGGGAAGACGGCGCCCGGGTCTACGCCGACCGGTGGCCCAAAAAGCTGGACCTGCTCACCCTCGTCTATGAGCCCGTGCTGCTCAGGGCCCTGCCCGCTCTCTGCGGCGGGGCGTGCAGGCTGCTGGACCTTCTCTCCGACGGGGTCATCACCTTCGTGGCGGGCACGGTGTTCCCGGCGGTCTTCGGCTTTTTCTGCCGGGTGCTGGACTTTGTCACCGACGGGTGCGTGCTGCTGCTGCGCCGCACCACCCACCGCCAGCGCCGCCCGGCCCCGGTCGTTCCCGACGGCTACCGGTTCTCCTACTACGCCGGTACGTGCCTGAACGCCGCCGCCCGGCTGCTGGACCGGACCGTCCGCCGTGGCCGCCCCTCCGGGCGTGACTACGTTTTGCTCCTGGCGGAGCGCCAGTCCCTTTACAAGGACACCCGCCGCCTCATCCGCGCCAGCGCCTCCTTCTCCCTGCTGATGATGGGCCTGGGCCTCGCCGCCGTGGTCCTCTACCTCCTGGTGCTGCAATGATGTTTTCTCCAAATGATGTCAAAGAGCTTCCAGCCGCTGGCTGGAAGCTCTTTTTAAGTTGAGTTTTTAGTAGTAACGCTTATGTTTGTTCTTGCGGGCCGCCTCAGACTTTTTCCGGCGCTTGACGCTGGGGCTCTGG
>CANRNA010000113.1 GCA_947631805.1 uncultured Oscillospiraceae bacterium
ATGACCAGCGTCTCCATGAAACGCTTGATGAAGGTCGATTTCCCCGTCCGCACAGGCCCGACGACGCCCAGATAGATGTCGCCGTCCGTCCTGCGGGCAATATCCTCATAGATGCTGTCCACAATGATCCCTCCAAGGCGTGTTTGGTAAAATGTACGCCCCGGAGGGATGGTTTATGACAGATTCAATAAAACTGCGCCGTCTGGCCGTGGACGGCGGAGATACGCACGTCCGCATCCGGAAACGCCTCTTTGAGCCACCGGTGCAGCACCGGCACCACCACGTTTTCCGTGCAGAAGTGGTCCGCGTCGATCAGGTTCAGCCCCAGGTGCTTCGCCTCCAAAAACTGGTGGTACTTCACGTCCGCCGTCACCAGCGTGTCGCACCCGGCCTCAGCCGCCAGGCCCACGTCCCCGCCGCCGGAGCCGCCGCACACGGCAAGGCGCTTCACAGGCCGACCCCCGTCGTGATAGCGCAGGCCGTTGGAGCGCAGCGCCTCCTTTACAAGGCGCAGGAAGTCGGCAAAGGGCGTTTCCGCCTGCAAGGTCCCTATCCGGCCGATGCCCGTGTCCGGCTCCAGGACGGCCTCCGCATGGCCTCCCAGGGCGGCCATGAGCGCGTCGTTCACGCCCCCCTGGGCCGCGTCCAGGTTGGTGTGCATGCAGATGGCGGCGATGCCCCCCTCCGCCAGGGCCAGGACGCGGCTGCCGTCCATGTCCCCGTCGGTGACGGTCTTCAGGCTGAAGAAAATGGGATGGTGGCTCACGATGAGCTCCGCCCCCAGGGCCGCCGCCTCCTCTATCACCTGGTCCGTGATGTCCAGGGAGACCAGCGCCCTTTTCACTGCCCGGTCCCTCCGGCCCACCAGAAGGCCCACGTTGTCAAAGTCCATTTTCCGCGCCACCGGCGCCTTTTCGTTCAAAAAAGCGAATACCTCACCCACTGTGGGCATGCTCCCGCCTCCTTTTTATCTCCTCATAAGCCTCCAAAAGTTTGGCGGCCGCCCCGTCATAGGGCGCGGCCTTGGCCGCGCGGCGGATCATCCCGTCCAGATAGGGGTCAAAAAGGGGCTCTTCCCCCGCCTGGGACAGGAGACCCAAGTGCAGCTCCGCCTCCGAATAGGGAGGGCTCGCGCCCCCCGCGGCGGTCAGGATGGGATAGATGCGCCCCCCGTCCTCCACAAGGCGCTCCGCGCCTATGGCGTACCCGTTTCCCGTCAGGAACCGGCGCAGCGCCGCCCGCTTGCTCTGAGGCGCCAGGATGAGCCTGGTCCCCTCTCTTGTCCAGGGGGCGGCGGTCAGGATGGAGACGATGGTCTCTCCCCCCATACCGGCTATGATGACCGTGTTCCCGTCCTCCGGCCCCACCCCGGCCAGCCCGTCGGCGCGAAGCAGACGGATACGCCCGGCCGTACCGGTGCGCGCCACCAGCGCCCCGGCGCTCTCCAGGGGTCCGGGGCGTATGTCCGTGGCCAGGACGCGGCTGGCCCGCCCAGTCTGGACGAGCCACACGGGCACCATGGCGTGGTCCGTGCCCACGTCGATGACGGCAGCCCCCGGCGTCACCAGGTCCGCCACAGCCCCCAGCCGGGGCGATAGATGTATCATATCGGCAAAAAAGGAAAAACGGCGGGCTCCCCGCCGTTTTTCACCTCACGCGTGGGAGGCGATGTAGTCGTTGACTTCCTTCACGAAGGGCTCAACTTCTACCCCGTGGGCCATGCAGGCCTGCTCCACGCTCTCCCCCGTGGCGTAGGCGCAGCCCAGGCAGTGCATGCCGATGCGCTGGAACAGAGGCTGGGTCACAGGGGCGTTGACCATGATATCGTAGACGATGGTATCCTTGGTGATCTGATACATTTGTCGTACCTCCGCATAGATTTGCTGGAGCTATTATATCCGCTTTGGAGCGATAAATCAACATAAAAATAGAGGAAGCACGCGGCCTCCCCTATTTTCTCCTTGATGCCTGAAATCAAAGCTCACCGGCACGCATCTTTGCGAAGCACTCACTGCAGTACACAGGGCGATCGCTCTTCGGCTCGAAGGGGACGCGGGCCTCGCCGCCGCAGGCGGCGCAGGTAGCGGTGAAGAACTCCCGGGGACCGCGGGCAGCGGCCTTGCGGGCGTCACGGCAGGCCTTGCAGCGCTGGGGCTCGTTCTGGAAGCCGCGCTCTGCGTAAAACTCCTGCTCACCGGCGGTGAACACGAACTCCTGTCCGCATTCCTTGCACACGAGGGTCTTGTCTTCGTACATTGTTGTTCCTCTCTTTTGAAAGTTTTCCCATTAGGGCAGTATATTGCGATCAGCTTTCGCTGTTATCGCCTGAGGGCAGATTCGCCAGTTTGCGCCGGATGCGCTGGACGGCGTTGTCCACGGCCTTCACGTCCCTGCCTGCCGCGACGGCCATCTCCCCGTAGGAAAGACCTTCGAGATACAGACGGAGGATCTCGGCTTCCAATTTTGACAAGCACCGTGAATAGGCGGAGATAAATTCTTTTTCGGTCTCTCTGGCCAGAACCTGCTCCTCGGGACTGCGCTCATAATAGTGGGTACCTAGAGACTGGGTTTCATCTGAGAGGACATCTTCTAAGGGAACACCGTCGTTCAAAGGAGCGTTTTTCATCCGTTGGGCGCTGCGAACGGCGGACTTGATACGGTTGTGTATGCACGTCTGGGCGTAGGTGTTGAAGGAGGCGCCCTTTTCTCTGTCATACTCCCGAATGGCGGACAGCAGACCCAGCATTCCCTCCTGGATCAGGTCCTCGCTGTCCCCTCCTATGAGGAAATAGGGACGGGCGCACATACGCACCACGCGGACGTACCGCTCCGCCAGGGCTTCCTCCGCCCCGGGCTCCTTCTGAGCCAGGGCCTGCAGTTCTTCATCCGATTCACTTGTATATTTATAATAATACACTGATAATTATATATCGTTCTTCCAAGAAGTCAAGCACTTTTTACAAAATTTCTCGCTGTTTTTCTGCGGATTTTGACAGAAAATAGGCGAAAAAGAGTTTTTCGCGGCTTTTTTATGGGGAAAAACGATAACTTTGCCCGGAACCGTCACATATCCAGCCTCTGCTGGCCCAGATACTCGATGCCCAGGTGCTCGTATGCCTTCTGGGTGACGCACCGGCCCCGGAGGGTCCTGGTCAGAAAGCCCTGCTGGAGCAAAAACGGCTCGTACACATCCTCCAGGGTCACGGCCTCCTCGTTGATGGTGGCGGCCAGGGCCTCCAGGCCCACGGGCCCGCCGTTGTAGAGCTCGATGATGCTGCGGAGCATCCGTCTGTCCACGTTGTCCAGGCCCGCCTGGTCCACCTCCAGGCGTAGCAGCGCCTCGTTGGCGATGTCCCTGGTGATGACCCCCTCCCCCTTCACCTGGGCAAAGTCCCGGACGCGCCGGAGCATCCGGTTGGCGATGCGGGGGGTGCCCCGGCTGCGGGAGGCGATCTCCTCCGCCCCGGCGGGCTCGATGGCCACCCCCAGGATACCGGCGCTGCGCTCCACGATACGGCGCAGGTCCTCGGTGCTGTAAAGCTCCAGCCGCAGCACCACCCCGAACCGGTCCCGGAGCGGCGCGGACAGCTGCCCGGAGCGGGTGGTGGCGCCGATGAGGGTGAAGTGGGGCAGGCCGAAGTGGATGGAGCTGGCGGAGGGGCCCTTGCCCAGGATGATGTCGATGGCAAAGTCCTCCATGGCGGGGTAGAGTATCTCCTCCACGGAGCGGTTCAGCCGGTGTATCTCGTCCAGAAACAGGATGTCGTTTTCCTGCAGATTGGTCAGAAGGGCCACCAGGTCCCCTGGCTTTTCAATGGCGGGCCCGGAGGTGATGCGCATATTCACCCCCATCTCGTTGGCGATGACCCCCGCCAGGGTTGTCTTGCCCAGGCCCGGGGGGCCGTGGAGCAGCACGTGATCCAACGGCTCGTTGCGCAGCTTTGCCGCCTGGATGAACACGGCCAGGTTCTCCTTGGCCTTCTCCTGGCCGGTGTAGTCCTCCAGCCGCCTGGGCCGCAGCGATGCCTCCGCCGCGTCCTCCGGCTGGAAGGATGCCGTGGTCAGGACCTGCTCTGGTCCGTCGTCGGAAAAATTGATGCTCATCGGTCGTTTCCTCCCCTCACACAGCCCGGCAGGGCGCTCAGCTCACGGTGGAAATATTGCGCAGGGCGGCGCGGATGGCGTCCTCCACCCCCATGCCCTCCAGGTCCAGGCCCCGGAGCGCGGCGGCGCACTCGGACCGGCTGTAGCCCAGCACGGTCAGCGCCCGCGTCACGTCCGCCGCCTTGCTCTGGCCGTCGGCGGCGGGGGCGGCCGGTATGGCGTCGCCGCCTCCCAGGCCCTCGTTTTCCTTTTGCATCTTGTCCTTCAGCTCCAGGATGATGCGCTGGGCCAGCCGCTTTCCTACGCCGGGGGCGGCGGTGAGCGCCCTTTCATCCCCGGACACGATGGCCATGCACACCCGCTCCGGCGTGCCGGAGGACAGGATGGACACGGCGGCCTTCGGCCCCACGCCGGACACGGATACCAGCATCTCGAAGCACCGCTTCTCTCCTGGGGTGGCGAAGCCGAACAGCTCAAAGGCGTCCTCCCGGACCTGCTCGCAGATATACAGCTTGGCCCTCTCCCCCCGGCGGAGCTGGCCGATGGTGTAGGCGGTGGTATTCACCGCGAAGCCCACCCCGCCGCACTCTATCACGGCCAGATTGGGCTCCATATCCGTCACGGTCCCGTTCAGATGGTAGAACATTCCCTGTCCTCTCCTTCCGCTAAGAGGCTGGTCATGCTCCTGGCGTGGCATATCGCCAGCGCCAGGGCGTCCGCCGCGTCATCGGGCTTCGGCGGTGTTTTCATATTCAAAAGCCGCTGGACCATGTAAATGACCTGGTGCTTTTTCGCGCTGCCGTAGCCCACCACCGCCTGCTTCACCTGCATGGGGGTGTACTCGAACACGGGCACGCCGCTGCGGTAGGCGCTCAGCAGTATGACCCCCCGGCCGTGGGCCACGGCGATGCCTGTGGTGATGTTCTTGGAAAAGAACAGCTCCTCCACGGCGATGGCCTGGGGGGAAAAGGTGACGATGAGCTCGTTTAAGTCGTTGTATATCATGTCCAGCCGGGGGGACAGGGCCGTGTTGGGGGGCGTGGTGACCGCCCCGCAGGCCACGTAGGTGTTCTGGCCCCGGACGGCATCTATCACCCCGAAACCCACCGTCCCGATGCCGGGGTCGATGCCCAGTATCCTCATGGCCGCACCCCTCCCGTCCGGTCAAAATACCGGCGGGCGGCGGCGATATCCCGCCCGATCTGCTCCGCCAGGGCCTCCTGGCCGGAAAAGCGCTCCTCGTCCCGCAAAAAGGCCAGCAGGTCCACCCGCACCTGGGCGCCGTAGAGCTGGCCGTCAAAGTCCAGCAGGTTCGTCTCCACCGTCACATGGCCGTCCTGCCGGAAGGTGGGCCGGACCCCCACGTTGGTGATGGCCGGACAGGGGCCGTCCGGCAGCCAGGCCCTGGTGGCGTATACCCCGTACCGGGGCACGATGACCCCGGACGGGATGGGGAAATTGATGGTGGGGATGCCCATGCGGCGGCCCCGCTCATAGCCGTGGACCACCGTGTCCGACACGGAGTAGGGGTGGCCCAAAAACCGGGCGGCCTCCTCCATGTCCCCGGCGGATACCAGCTTGCGGATATAGGTGGAGCTGACCACCACCCCGTCCAGCAGCACCGGGGAGACGATGTCCCAGCCCACGCCGTGGGCCTGGCACCAGTCGGCGATGCGCCTGGCACGGCCCTCTCCCCGCCAGCCGCAGCAGAAGTCGTGGCCCATGACCAGATGCACGGCCCCCATGTCCTCCGTCACCGAGCGGATGAACGTCTCCCAGGGGGTCTGCATGAACTGGCGGTCAAAGTGGAGCGTGATGATGTCATCGATGCCCGCCACCCGGCGGATGAGCTCCTCCCGGCCCCGGACCGTGCTCAAAAGGGGCACCTCCACCCCGTACACCAGCTCGTCCGGGTGGGCATCAAAGGTGACCACCGCCGGTCTCGCCCCCAGGCGGACGGCCTGCTCCCGGGCCCTGGTCATCAGCGCCTGATGGCCCAGATGGACCCCGTCAAAAAAGCCCATGGCCACCACCCGGCGCACCGTCTCACCCATGGCCCTCACCTCCGGCGAGAAGCTCCAGGGGAAGAACGCAGCTGTCCGGGTCAAAGCGTATCTGCTCCA
>CANRNA010000114.1 GCA_947631805.1 uncultured Oscillospiraceae bacterium
ACGGCCGTTAAGGAGGAATATCATGACAGAGGAGCGGGCCTTGGCCCTATTGAAGCAGCGGGACCCGGCGGGGCTGGACTGGTTCGTCCGGCGGTATACGCCCTATGTGAGCACCGTTATATGGAACGTCATCGGCCGGTGCCGGACGCCCCAGGACGCGGAGGAGCTGACGGCGGACGTGTTTTTGGTCCTTTGGCAGAGCGCGGACCGGCCCCTGCCCGGCAAGGTGCGGGGCTTTCTGGGCGCCGTCGCCCGGCACAAGGCCCTGGACCTGCTCCGGGCCCGGGGCGCGGACACCCTCCCGGAGGGGGATATGGTCATGCTGGCCGTGGACGGGCCGGAGCAGGCCCTGGAGGCTCGGGAGCTCTCCCGGCTGGTGAAGAGCGCCGTGGAGAGCCTGGACCAGCCCGACCGGGAGATAATCCTGCGGTTCTATTACTACCGCCAGAGCGCCGGGCATATCGCCGCGCTTTTGAACATGACCCCCGCGGCGGTGCGCAAGCGCCTGGAGCGGGGCCGGGAAAAGCTGAAGCGATATTTCGACGCCCAGACGATTTTTTGAGGAAAGGGGACCATCCCATGCGATATCTCACATTGAGCGACCTGATGGACTACTATGAGGATAACGAGCTGGACCTGCCGGACGCGGGGATAACCGACCCCAGGCGGGTGGAGCGGCTGGTGCGCGGCCGCCTGGGCGGTGACGCCGCCCCCCGCCGGACGCCCCGGCGCGTCCTGACCCTGTTCATCGCCGCGGCGGCCCTGCTGGCCATGTCCGCCACCGCCTACGCGGTGTATCAGCGCTCCCTGGCCGACCGGGTGCTGGAGGGCGGCGTCACCATGACCGCCCAGGACGGCAGCGTCATCGTCCAGTACAGCGCCGTGGGCGTGAACGCCCCGGAGAGCGCCGCCCCCGCCCCGGAGACCACCGGCGCGGAGCAGTACGTCGCCTACGTGGACGAGAAGGGCACGAGCTACAGCGCCGTGGGCAAAAACGCGGAATACGAGGCCTTGAAGGAGTGGACCGCCTTCTCCCACGGGAACGACTGCCCCCTGGAGGCCAGGGACCTGCTGGACTACAGCGACCCCCATCGGCTCGTCTACGGCGTGGGCTACGGGGTGCTGGCGGAGGAGCTGGACAACATCGCCCGGCGGTACGGCCTGCGGCTGCTGCGGAGCGCGACCCTTCTGGACACGGAGCAGGAGCTTTTCGACACCCTGGCCCTGGAGCGGTTTTATCCCGCGCCGGAGGGCGACCGCTCCCACGTCATCAGCGTCTATGACGACGGCAGCTTCCAGGCCAGCGGCATGCTCATGGCCGGGCCGGAGGGCGATGACCTGGGCTTCAACATGTATCGGGCCGTCCGGGGCTCCTTCACCGATTTTCTGCTGCTGGGCGGCGACCCGGCCCTGGCGGATTTTGAGACCTACGCCGCCGCCGACGGCACGGAGGTGGACATCGCCCTGGAGGACAGCGGCGCGTTCCTGTTCGCGGACACGGAAAACTGCCACGTGACCTTTGCGCTCTACGACGGCCGGGAGGCGGGCATGACCATGGCCCGGCTGGAGGCGGTGGCCGACAGCGTGGACTTCGCCGCCCTGGACCGCGTCGATACCGCCGCCGTGGCGGCCAACGTGGAGGCGGGCATGGCCCGAAACAGGGAGGAAAACCCGGACCACTACCGGGATGTGGCCGACAGCGTCCGCCGGGTATACGAAGAGCTGGGAGATTACGCCCTGGACGGCCTGCTCCCCGAGGGCTGGAAGCGCACCGTCTCCTACGCCGGGGATGTGGACGGCGCGGCCCGGTTTCTGGAGAGCGTTGACGGCGATATCACCCCCGGCCCGGCGGACTATTACGACGCCGTCTCCGTCAGCTATGGCCGGACGGAGGAGGATGGGGCCGCCCCGGCCCAGGAGCTGACGCTGACCTATGAGCGGTATTGGGGCGACCGGGACCAGGCCGTCATCCGCAACGCCCAGGCCTTCAAAAACCGGCGGGTCACCGCCGTCACCGTGCCGGGGAGCTACTTCGGCGAGGAATATCTCGTCCTCTGCCCCGCGGGCGGCTTTGAGGGCTACTACTCCCTGTACGGCAGCTATGGCGGCCGGTATGGGGCCTGGGGCATCTCCATCACCTGGCACGACACCGACAAAGAGCTCCTGTTCACCCTCTCCCTCCCCAGCGGCTTCAGCGTCGCCGACGCCTTCGCCCTGGCGGACAGCTTCGCCGCCTCCATCCGGGATATCCCCGGCCCTGCCCCCACCGGCGTCGTCTCCGACGAGGTGGAGGAGGACCTGTCCTACGGCAGCAGTGCGGGCCCTGTCAGGGGCGCGGACGTGTCGGCCCTGGGCCGCTTCTCCCTCACGCCGCCGGAGGGCTTCGCCCCCGCGGGCTTTTTCAGCGCCGCCGACCAGGGGGGCCGTATGCGGGCCGTGCAGACCTATACCAACGGCGGGGACCCCCTGGCTGGCTATGACCGCCTCCTTCTCTCCTGGGAGCGGGATACCGGGGATGAAAACAGCATGGCGGCGGACTTTGCTACGCGCCGGGACCTTTACCGCAGCCAGAGGGATGACCCGGCCTATGCCGACACGGATATCATCTGCGTCGACTGCACGGTGAACGGCTTCGAGGGCTTTGTATGCCAGGACTCCGCCGACGCCGGGCCGTCGGTCCGGTGGCTGGACACGGAGCGCGATCTCCTGTTCACCCTCCAGGCGGACAACACCCTGACCTATGAGAGCGCCGCCTTCGACGCCGACGCCCTCCTGTCCCTGGCCCGGACCGTCCAGGCGGAGTAGACCCCAAGACCGAAAAACCATGGGCTTGGCGCAAAAGTGCCAAGCCCTCCTCTTTATCCCTCAAAGCCCACCATCAGCCCGCCGGACTCGGCGTAAAAGGAGCACAGGCCACGGGTGGGGGTGAGCCGGATATCCGCCTCCGGCCAGCTGTCCAGCAGCATAGAGCGGAGCGCGTCGGCCCCTTCCCGGTTCTGGCAGTGGGCGATGCGCACGCTGCCCCCGGCATAGCCCCGCTCCCGCATGGTCCGCGCCAGCGTGTCCAGCGCCGCCCTCCGGCCCCGGCTCTTGTGCAGTAGCTCCAGCGTGCCCTCCCGGCTGGCCGCGCCCACCACCCGAATGCCCAGCACCCCGGCCAGCGCGGCCGCCGCGGGGCTGGTGCGGCCATTCCGGGCCAGATTTTTCATGGATTCCAGGCAAAACAGCAGATGGGTGTGCCGCCGATAGTCCTCCACGGCGGCCGCGGTCTCGTCAAACCCCGCCCCCTCCATGGTCAGCGCCCGCAGCTTTTCCACCATGAGCTGCATCTCCGGCCCGGTGGAAAGGCTGTCCAGAATATGCACCCGCGCGCCGGGCCGCAGCCGTTTATACTCTTCTCCGGCCTGGACCGCCGAGGCCCAGGCGCCGGAAAGGGCGCTGGTGATGGTCACGGCGAAGACCTCCGCCGCCCCGCCGAAGGCGTCCAGCCAGTCCTGAACGTTGGGGCAGGAGGACCCGGACCGGCCCCTGTACGCCGCCAGCTCTCTCACCATGGCGTCCACATCCAGCGCGCCGTCGTCTTTATACTCCCTCTCCGCCGTCACGATCTTCAGCGGCACGCTGGCAAAACGCACCCCCGGCAGGGACAGCAGATCGGCCGAGGAATCCGCGGCTATCACACGGTCCATAGAAATCACCTCGTTTTTGATAATGGTTTATCGGTTTATCAAAAACCGATTGCCGTTATCATATCAGTTTTCCAAAACCCTGTCAAGAGATATATAAAAATCCCTTTCGGGTCATTCTTGACTTGTTCACAGGAAAACGCTACAATAATAGCCGACCGCGAAAGGGGGATGGACCGTGACCCAGGAGAGGAAGGACGCGATGGCGGCGGCCGTGAAGGGCTTTCGCCTGCCCCGATACAGGGAGATACCCAATGTGGGGCTCTATCTGGAGCAGGTGACCAAGTATATCTGCGACTGCCTGGCGCCGTTGGAGGACGTGACCATCACCGGCTCCATGATCAGCAACTATGTGAAGCGGGGCCTGGTGGACAACCCGGTGAAAAAGCAGTATTATCGGGCCCAGATCGCCTACCTCATCTATATCGCCGTGGCCAAGAACGTGCTGAGCCTGGACAACATCAGCCTGCTGCTGGATATGCAGCGGCGGACCTATGACCAGCAGGTGGCATACGACTACTTCTGCGAGGAATTCGAGAACATCGTCTTTTACGTGTTCGGGCTGAAAAGCGCGCCGGACACGGTGGGCACGGAGGCCACCGACGAAAAGCTCATGCTCCGCAACACCATCATTACCGTGGCCCACAAGATATATTTGGATATGTGCTTCCGCGCCGTCCAGGCGGAAACGGCGGAATAAACCCCCGAACAGCAAAAAAGGAGACGCCCAGCATAGGCGTCTCCTATAAAATCGTCTGCGTCCATATCATACTTCCGCCAGATAGTACCGCAGGTTTTTGGCCGTACCTTTTTTCACCAGGAGGCCATCGGCGACCATTTCGCGCAAAAGCAGGATCGCCGTTGCCTGAGAGATGTGCAGTGCCTGTTCAACATCTTTACGGGCAACGAAACCATTATTCCGACACAGGCTGACAACGGCTTCGGCGCGTTCTTTCTTTTTCGCGCCGCTTGTCAGCGGACGTACGGTCTCCCCGGTTTTGCCGCTCTCTTTCACGTAGTTGAGATTCGGGAGAATGATTTTAAAGGCATTGCTCGTGGCCTCAATGGATGGCTTGACGGCGGAATCGGAGTAGCTCTCGTTGATCTTCAAAATACCGGTCCCGTATGCCTCTATCAGCCTTAGGCGGTAAAATACGTTGGCAAGATATTGATTTCTGAGGACAGAAACGCCCAGCATAATATCGTCGAGGGACATCCCTTTGACCAGTCCCCCGATGGACACAAATTCTATCCGGTCATCAAAAATACTGATCAGGGTCGAGCCGCTGAAGGCATAATCCCGATGAACGACGGCGTTCAACAGCGCCTCCCGGACCGCGGCGGCGGGATAATCCCGGCTTTCCAGCCGGTCGAGCCCTTGAAACTCCGCGCGGGTGCGGTTATATCGGTCAATGTAATCAAAAGCGGCTTCAAGCTGTTCCAGCAGGGAGCCGGACAACTCGGTGCGGTCCTTGAAAACCGTTTTTTTGCTTCCCTCAAAAACGGCGAGTTTTATCGTGTGGGCGCATTGCTCAGATAAAAGGAACGCAAGATTTGTATACGTCTCGTCCTCTCCGATAAGGCGAAGCGTCCGCATCTGCCCCGCGCCAAGCTCCAGCCCACGTTTTTTGAAGAACGCGGAGCAATAATCAAATGTGAGCTGCTGGTTGATGGACCGCGCCGCCTCATAGCTGTCGCCGCTGGTCTCCCTTATCATGCTGAGGATGGCCGCGTCAGAGGCGGGGACGGTAGACGCGCCCTGCCGCACATATACGCCCTCCGGGCGGATGCCCTTTCCCTGAAGGTAATACGGTCTTGCCGTGCCGCGCTGTACCGAAACCGTGACGACCGCTTTGCCGTCCATGTCGGTATAGTGGCAATCGACAAACATCATCACATCCGGCCTTATAGCGTCACGAATGGCATTTGTCGCCCGAAGCATCGTGGCGTCCGCGTCCGGCACTCCGCAAACCGAACCGTCGTCGTCTATTCCGATATAGATCGTGCCTCCGTCACAGTTCGCAAAGGCCGCGGCCGTTTTTTTGATGTCGTCAACATACTCCCGCTTAAGCTCTACTGTTTTGCCCTCGACAAGCATTGCGCCCCTCCAGCTTCCGATCTGATCTAATAATTATCTGATAATTATTATAATCATTATAATTAGATCATATCCACTTTGCAAGAGGTTTTGAAAAAATCCGCTTTGTTAAGAAGACGCCCTCGCTGGGCGTCTCCTCGCTTTTTTCGCGTTTACTTCTTCTCCCGCTTGCGGTTGAGGTAATAGTCCAGCCTTTCCTTCATGTTGTCCGGCATCTCCCGGGCCACGGGGCAGCGGGCGGCGTTGGCCATCCGCCCGGCGAAGGCCGCGATGAACTGGATATCCGCCTCCATCTGCTCGCCCCGCAGCAGCGCGGCGGTGTCATAGCTGTTGTGGATGGTGGCGGTGTTGTGGGGGGCCAGCCGGGCAAAGGA
>CANRNA010000115.1 GCA_947631805.1 uncultured Oscillospiraceae bacterium
GCTGCGGTGCGTGCTGGCCGCCGCTGTCCTGTGCGCGGCGCTGGGGGGCGCGGTCCTCGCCAGCGACAGCGCCGTTTTGCACGCGGTCATCCAGTCCGTCACCCGTGCCGACTGGCTCCAGACCGTGTTCGGCGACGGCATCGACGGCGCAAAGGAGACGGAGATGTCCTATCCGGGGCATGAGAGCTATACCCTCCCGGCGAGGGAGCGGGTGACCATAGACACCGACGCGGCGGACGCGGCGGTGGGAGACAGCGTGATAGACGTGAACATGGCCGTCACGGAGGGGGACTGGACCTTCACGGTGGAGAGCCTTGTCATGGATGAAAATGGCATGGGCGCGCTCAGCTACACCATTGAAAACCCCAACGGCTTGGACCAGCTTTCCGTGAGCGAGTATGCCGACGAGCTCCTATCCCCCCTGCCCCGGGCCTATCTGACGGGGGAGAGCGGGACGGTCCCGGTGGCCGTGAAGACGTATATCTCCGGCCAGGGGCGCACGGACACCAAGGTCCGGGCGGCGGCCTATCTGGGCGTGACGGACGGCACGACGGACGTGACGGGCGGCGGATACACCCTGGTCGTGGATTTCGGCGACGGGAACGGCATGGCCCTGACGGAGGGAGAGGACGGCGGGATGGAGCCTATATATGTCATCAGCGCCCTCTCCGTCCCCGCCGTCCTGGACCGCTTCGCCGCCTCCGTGGCGCTGACGGCTCCGGGCGGGTGGACGGCATGCGTCTCGCCGGTGGGCCTCAGGATGGACCAGAACGGGGCCATCGGGGACAGCTCGTTTTCAGCGGAGGAGCTCATCATCCGCTTCCGGGACGGCTCGGAGTATGTGGTGGAGGGCACGGACCCCGACAGGACAAATTACGCCTATGGCTTTGTCGTCAGCGACGGACGCTCCTCCTACGGCAGTCACCGCTATGTGTTCAACCGGGTGGCGGCGCCGGAGGAGGTGGCCTCCGTGGAGGCCACCGGCGGCTATCAGGACGACTGGGGGTGGCACGATCTGTCGCTGACCTTCGTCCCATAGCGCCGCGCCCCGGCGGACCGGGGCCTTATGTTGAAAACATGTTGGGCAGTATATGGCAACGGGACCCAGGAGAAGAGGAGGATATTTGCAGGTTTTTTACAAGATTTGGCCGGGCGGGGACGGGATGTTGCATTTATGGCGATGATTTGATACAATTACGCAGGAATATCCAAAGGAGGACCGGCGCATGGGAAAGATAGCGGTCGCCACAGACAGCAACAGCGGCATCACCCAAATGGTGGCCAAGGAGATGGGCATCCGGGTGCTGCCCATGCCGTTTTTCATCAACGGGGAGCTCTTTTTCGAGGACATCACCCTCACCCAGGAGGAGTTTTACAAGAGACTGGACGAGGACGCGGACATCTCCACCTCCCAGCCCGCGCCGGGGGACGTGACGGACCTGTGGGACGAGCTTTTGCGGGACAATGACCAGGTGATCTATATCCCCATGTCCAGCGGCCTTTCCGCCTCCTGCGAGACGGCGGAGGCCCTGGCGGCGGACGAGCCCTACGAGGGCCGGGTCTTCGTGGTGGACAATCAGCGCATCTCCATCACCCAGCGCCAGGCGGTGCTGGACGCCCTGGAGATGGTGAAAAAGGGCATGGACGCGCCTAGCATCGTGGAAAAGCTTTTGGAGGAAAAGCTGGAGTCGAGCATATACATCACCGTGGACACCCTGAAATACCTGAAAAAGGGCGGCAGGGTCACGGCCGCGGGGGCGGCGCTGGGCGCCGTGCTGAACATAAAGCCCGTGCTGCAGATACAGGGCGAGAAGCTGGACGCCTTTGCCAAGGTCCGGGGCATGAAGGCCGCCAGGGCGAAGATGCTGGACGCCATGGAAAAGGACATCACCGAGCGGTTCGCCGGGCACCGTGTCCATCTGGCGGGGGCCTATACCTGCTCCCGGGAGGAGGCGGAGGCCTGGAAGGAGCAGATACTGGAGCGCTTCCCCGGCTATGAGGTGAATATGGACCCCCTGTCTCTGAGCGTGTCCTGCCACATCGGCAAGGGCTCCATGGCCATCGCCTGCAGCCGGGTGGTGGAGTTCTGACACCGCCGTATCCAACAGGGTCCCGCCGCGGGGGAGCGGCGGGACTTTTTGTGCCATAAAAATGGAAATAGCTCTTGTAATGGATTAGAACACATGATATAATTCGATTTTGTGTGAAGACCGCGCTTATATAAGGAGCGATACATATATGATCTTGGGAAAATACATCAACCGCTACTATGTCAAGTACGGGGGGCGGCTCCTGCTGGGGCTGCTGGCGCTGTTCACGGTGGACTATATGCAGCTGGTCATCCCCAACCTGTACCAGATGGTCATCAACGGCATGAACGACGGCCAGGTGCTGGTGGACGGGGTGATGCTCCCCTTCGACATGGACTTTCTGCTGGATAGGATATGTCTGCCCATGGTGGCGGTGATACTGATGATCGTGCTATGCCGGTTTTTGTGGCGCATCTGCTTTTTCGGCGCGGCCATCAAGGTGGAGACCGGCCTGCGCAACGAGATGTTCGACCACGCCAAGGACCTCTCCCGGCAGTATTACCAGGTGAACAAGGTGGGCAACCTGATGAGCCTGTTCACCAACGATCTGGACACGGTCCAGGACTGCTACGGCAACGGCCTTTTGATGATGTTCGACGCCCTGGCCCTGGGGAGCATGGCCGTGTGGCGCATGTGGCGGATGGACAGGTTCATGACCGGCCTGGCCATGATACCCATGGTGCTGCTGCTGGCCTCCAGCGCCCTGATAGGCCGGTATATGATGAAGAAGTGGGACATCCGGCAGGAGGCGTTTTCCAAGCTCAGCGACTTCTCGCAGGAGAGCTTTTCCGGCATCGCCGTCATCAAGGCCTTCGTGAAGGAGGCCAAGGAGCTGTGGGCCTTCCAGGCCCTGAACCGGGAAAACGAGAAGGCCAACGTGGACTTCACCAGGGCGTCGGTGCTGCTGCGCATACTGGTGACGCTGTTCGTGGAGAGCGTCATCTGCATCATACTAGGCTACGGCGGCTATCTTGTCTGGAAGGGCACCTTCAACGCCGGGCAGCTCATGGAGTTCATAGGCTACTTTAACGCCACGGTCTGGCCCATCATGGCGGTGAGCGAGCTCATCGACATGACCAGCCGGGGCAAGGCCTCCCTCAAGCGCATATCGGAGCTGCTGGACGCCAAGCAGGACGTGATCGACCGGCCCGGCGTGGAGCGGCTGGAGAACGTGGCCGGGGACATCGAGTTTCGGCATCTGACCTTCCGCTACCCCGACGGGGAGTACGACGCGCTCCAGGACGTGTCCGTGTCCATCCGGGCGGGGGAGAGCGTGGGCCTGGTGGGCAAGACCGGTGCCGGGAAGACCACCATGGTGGACCTGATACTGCGCACCTACAACGTGCCCGACGGGACCGTTTTCGTGGACGGGCACGACGTGAACACCGTCGCCATACGGGACGTGCGGGCCGCCGTGGCCTACGTGCCCCAGGACAACTTCCTCTTCAGCGACACCATCGCCCGGAACATAGGCTTCGCCGTGGACGAGCCCGACCGGGAGCTGGTCCGGCAGGCGGGGGTGCTGTCCGACGTGGACGGGGACATACAGGAATTCGCCGAGAAATATGACACCGTGCTGGGGGAGCGGGGCGTGACCGTCTCCGGCGGCCAGAAACAGCGCATCTCCATCGCCCGGGCCCTGATGAAGGACGCCCCCATCCTGATACTGGACGATTCGGTCTCCGCCGTGGATACGAGCACGGAGAAGGCCATACTGCAAAACCTGGCCGAGACCAGAGCCGGGCGCACCACCATTTTGATCGCCCACCGGGTGTCCACCATCGAGCGGATGGACAAGATCATCTATCTGGAGGACGGCCGGGTGAGCGCGGTGGGGTCCCACGAACAGCTGCTGCTGACCTGCCCCGCCTACCGCCACACGGTGGAGCTGCAAAAGCTGGAAGAGGAAGGAGGCGGTCTCAGTGCATGATTATCTGCCTATTTTGATCGTGGGGGCCATCATCGGCGTGTTCACCTGCCTGTTCATCGCCCTGTGGCTGTATGTGAAAAACAGAAAGGACAATCTCAGCCTGGACCGGAACATGAAGGACGGGGAGATCATGGCCCGGCTGGCGAAATACGCCAAGCCCTACTGGAGGCAGTTTTTGCTGGTGCTGGTGATCATGCTGCTGTCCATCGCCTATTCCCTCATCTCCCCCATGCTGGTGGGCCGTATCGAGGAGCTCATCAAGGCGGACTTCGAGCTGAAGCGGCTGTGGTCCATGGTGATACTGTACGCGGCGCTGCTGATCGTGTCCATGGTGTGCACCTATTTCCAGTCCATCATTTTGCAGAAGGTGGGCCAGAAGATACTGTCCGCCCTGCGCCAGGACCTGTTCACCCACATCGAGGGGCTCAGCCACGAACAGCTGAACAACATCCCCGTGGGCAAGCTGGTCACCCGTGTGGCCAACGACACCAACGCCATCTCCATGATGTTCACCAATATCCTGGTGAACATGGTGAAAAACGTGTTCATCCTGGTGGGCGTGCTGGGGGCCATGCTGCTGCTCAACTACATGCTCACGCTGATGGTGCTGTGCTTCCTGCCGTTTTTGGTGCTGTTCACCTATATCTTCCGCAAGCTCACCCGCCGGGCCTTCCGCCGGGTGAAGGACTGCACCACGGACATCAACACCTTCCTGTCGGAGAACCTGTCCGGCATCAAGATCACCCAGGTCTTCAACCGGGAGCAGGCCAAGATGGGGGAGTTTTTGGACAAGAGCTTCAAGCTCCAGCGGGCCCGCCAGCAGCAGATGTACGTGTTCGGCATTTTCAGGCCCGTGGTGTATATGCTCTACATCTCCTCGGTGATGTGCCTGTTCTATCTGGGCGGCCGGGGCTATATCCATGACACGGTGTTTCTGGGCCAGACCGTCACCTCCGGCACGGTGGTCACCTTCTACCTGTATATTTCCAAGTTCTTCGACCCCATCCAGATGCTGGCCGAGCAGTTCAACATGCTCCAGTCCGCCTTCGCCTCCGCGGAGAAGATATTCGCCGTGTTCGACATGGAGCCGGAGCTGGTGGACGAGCCGGACGCCATGGAGCTGGACCACATCGAGGGCGAGATAGAGTTCAAGGACGTGTGGTTCGCCTACAACCCCGGGGAGTGGGTGCTCAAGGGCGTGAGCTTCCACGTCGCCCCCAGGCAGACCGTGGCCCTGGTGGGCTCCACCGGCTCAGGCAAGAGCACCATCCTCTCGCTCATCTGCCGCAACTATGACATCCAGAAGGGGCAGATACTCATCGACGGCATCGACATCCGCCGCATCAAGATATCCTCCCTCCGCCGCCACTTCGGCCAGATGCTCCAGGACGTGTTCCTGTTCTCCGGCACCATCCGGTCCAACATCGTCCTGCGGGAGGAGGGCTTCACCGACGAGCAGATATGGGAGGCCTGCCGCTACGTCAACGCCGACCACTTCATCAACAAGCTGGACGGCGGCCTGGACGAGATCGTCCGGGAGCGGGGCAACAACTTCTCCGCCGGACAGCGGCAGCTGCTGAGCTTCGCCCGGACCATCATCCACCGGCCGGAGGTGATGATACTGGACGAGGCCACCGCCAACATCGACACGGAGACGGAGCTGCTCATCCAGGAGTCCCTGGAGAAGATGAAGAACATCGGCACCATGCTCATCGTGGCCCACCGGCTGAGCACCATCCAGCATGCGGACAACATCATCCTTCTCTCCCACGGCCAGATAGAGGAGCAGGGCACCCATCAGCAGCTGCTCCACCGCCGGGGCAGGTATTACAGACTGTATATGCTCCAGTACGAGCGCCAGGAAAAGCTGGGCGCGTGAGCTGAAGGGCAGCACAGGAAAATACGCAGCAGCGCTCCGGGGATGGAATGGGCCCCGGAGCGTTTTTGCGCCCATGGCGTCACATCCGCCGTCCCGTCGGCATACAATGACCGGGGGGCGGTTTTTCGTGCGGATATATGTGTACGCCATTGCCAAAGACGAGGAGGCCTTCGCGGCCCGGTGGATGGCCTCCATGGCCGAGGCGGACGGGGTGTACGTGCTGGACAC
>CANRNA010000116.1 GCA_947631805.1 uncultured Oscillospiraceae bacterium
CTGGCGGCCTGCGCTCTGATGGGCATGGCCGGTGTGCGGCTGTGGCGGACGGTGTCGGTGGGGCGGCTGCTGGCCATGATGGGCGTGATGGCGGCGGGCTTTTGCGGCGGGGCCATGCCCGGGTGCGCCGCCGGTACGGCCATGGGCCTGGGGATGGACATGGCCGGGGGCGGGACGCTGTTTTACGGCGCGGCTTACGCCCTGGCGGGCCTGGCGGCGGGGTCGCTGTGCCGGTACGGGCGGCTGACCTTCTCCGTCAGCTTCTGCGCGGCCAACGCGGTGGCGGTGCTGCTGGGCTGGAACGGCCAGGTGCGCCTGCCTGCGCTGTACGAGTGCTTTATGGCGTCGGTGCTGTTCATGCTCCTGCCCCAGGCGTGCCTCACCCCGGTGGGGGCGCTGCTGCGGGTGGGCCGGGGCCGGGGGGAGACGGCCTTTCGGCTGTACCAGGCCCAGCGGCTGGAAAAGCTGAGCGCCGGGTTCCGGCAGCTGTATGAGCGGGCCTCCCAGCCGGAGCCGGAGCGGTCCCGGCGGGGGGAGCTGAGCGCCGTGTTTGACCGGGCGGCGGACGCGGTGTGCCGCAGCTGCGGGGGAAAGGAGCGGTGCTGGAAGACAGGGGGCGGCCAGACCGTCCGGACGCTGGCCCCCCTGCTGGACACCATGCCTCTGAAGGGGGCCCTGGCCCCGGCGGACATGCCCCCGGCGTTCCGTCAGCAGTGCGACCACGTGGAGGCATTCCTGGGGGCAGTGAACGGGGAGCTGCGGGGCCTTGCCTACCGGCGGCAGTACCGGGCCAGGCTCCGGGAGGGCCGGGCGGCCGCCTATGGCCAGTTCATGGATATGGCCGAGGTGATATCCGGCGCGGCCCGGGAGCTGAGCGGCGCGGCGGGGCCGGACCTGGCCGCCGAGCGGCGGCTCATCCGGTATATGAAGGCCCGGGACCTGGACGGGGTGTGCTCCGTGTTCCGGGACGGACGGGGCCGTCTGCACGGGGTGCTGGAGGGCGCCGGGGTAGAGGCTCTGGGAGAGGAGCCGGACTATCTGGAGCGGCTCAGCGAGGTGCTGGGAACGCGGCTGTGCCGGGTGGGGCAGGAGCCGGGGCGGATGCTCCTGCGCCAGGCGGAGCCGCTGGCGGTGAGCGTGGGCATAGCGTCCATGAAAAAGGAGGGGGAGAGCGTCTCCGGGGACAAGGGGACCTACTTCAAGACCGACGGGGGGCTGCTGTGCGTCATCCTCTCCGACGGCATGGGCAGCGGCGACCAGGCCGCCCAGGAGAGCGTGGCAGCCGTGGAGATATTGGAACAGCTTCTGACGGCGGGGATGGAGCCGGGGTGCGCCATGCGGCTGCTGAACGCGGCGGCCATGCTGAAAAACGGGGAGGACTGGGGCTATGCCACCGTGGACCTGTGCTGCATCGACCTGTTCACCGGGGAGACCCGGTTTTATAAGTACGGGGCGGCCCCGTCCTATATCAAGACGGGCAGGGCCATCCGGCGGGTGAAATGCACCTCCCTGGCGGCGGGGATGCTGGCGGGGGAGGAGTCCGCGCCGGATATGGTGCGCATGCGCCTGCGGCCCGGGAACGTGGCCCTTATCGCCTCCGACGGGGTCCTGGCGGAGAACAACGACCGGTGGCTGCGGGACATCCTGGCCGCCAGCGACGGGGTGGAGACGAAGACCCTGGCCAAGACGGCCCTCCAGGCCGCGGTGGGCCGGTTCGGCAACGCCGACGACATGACCGCCCTGGCCATCCGGGTGGAGGAGCGGCTGTGAGCCGGGCGGTGAAATTTCCCGTGAAAAGACGGGCGGGACTGCATAAGAAGCGGGGTCGCCGGTTAGACTGGAAGCAACGGGAAATGGAGGTGGCTCCGACGATGGTGAGAGGCACGAACCGGCAGGTGGTGGTGGTGAGGTCCCCCGACCCCCGCATATTCGAGGAGGCGATCTTCATCGTCCGGGACGACCTGTTCCGCCAGGGAAACAGCGCCGACAAGGTCCTGTCCGAGGCCCGGCAGGCCGCCAATGCTTACCTGCGCCAGACCACCGGCGTCGGTCTGCGCCCCCGCAGGGCCTGGCGGCGGATACCCGCCAGCCTCTTCGCCGCCGCAGGGGCCGCCGTGGCCGGTATCGCCTGGCTGGCCTTCCATTTTGTAGGCGTTTGAAGACACATCTGTGATAATCAACAACTAACCCCGGACCGCCGCGGACGGTTTCGGGGTTTTTTCCTGTTGCTTTTAGTCGGTGGGGGTGGTAATATTTACTTATGGATATTATGTTAGTTTTTAATCAGATGCTGATCCTGCTGCTCCTGCTGCTGGTGGGCGTGGGGGCGGCGAAGACCGGTATCATCGACGGAGAGTCGAACCGGCGTTTTTCCCGGTTCACCGTGGCCATCCCCCAGAGCGCGCTGATACTGAGCAGCGCCATGAACATGGAGCTGGAGGTCACGGCCAAACAGATCATGACCGTGCTGGGCGCCGGGTGCGTCATGTATGTGCTGCTGGTGGCCTACGCCCTGGCCGTGCCCCGTATCGCCCGGCTGAAGCGGGACGGGGGGCTTTACAGCTTCATGACGCTGTTCGGGAACGTGTCGTTTATGGGCTTTCCCGTCATCCGGGCCCTGTTCGGGAACGGGGCCATCTTCTACGCCGCCCTGCTGAGCATGCCCTTCAACCTGCTGGCCTACACCCTGGGCATCCGGTTCGTGAGCGGGGAGCGGCAGGAGAAATTCGACTGGCGCAAGGCCATCAACCCCCCGCTGGTGTCCGCCCTGGCGTCTGTGGTCATGGTGTTTCTGCCCGTCTCCTATCCCGGCCCCCTGAAGGAGGCCATGGGCTATCTGGGGGATATGGTGGTGCCCATGAGCATGATCATCATCGGCGCGTCCCTGGGGGAGCAGAAGATAAAGGACGTGTTCGGGGACTGGCATGTGTATGCCTTCGCCCCGGTGCGGCTGCTCATAGCCCCGGCGCTCATCTGGGCGGTGATGCGCCTTATCGTCCATGACCCGGTGCTGCTGGGCGTGATGACCGTGATGGAGGCTATGCCCGTGGCGGCCATCACCACCATGCTGTCGCTCCAGTACGGAGCCAATGAACGGCTGGCCTCCCGGACGGTGTTCGTGACGACGGTGCTGTCGGTGGTGACCATCCCGCTGGTGTGCTGGCTGCTGCTGTGATGGACCTGTGCGATCTGGAGCAGGTGCGGGCCCTGCTGGCCGGGACGGGTTTTCGCTTTTCCAAGGGGAAGGGACAGAACTTCCTCACCGCCTCCTGGGTGCCGGAGCGCATCGCGGAGGAGGCGGGGCTGGACAGGGACTGCGGCGTGGTGGAGATAGGTCCCGGGGTGGGCTGCCTCACGGAGCGGCTGGCCAGCCGGGCGGGAAAGGTGCTCGCCTACGAGGTGGATACGGCCCTGCGGCCGGTGCTGGCGAAGACCCTGGGCCATCTGGACAATGTGGAAATCGTCTTTCAGGATGTGATGGGCCGGGACCTGGCCGTGGACGCGGCGGAAAAGCTGCCTGGCCTCCGCTGGCGGGTGTGCGCCAATCTGCCCTACAACATCACGAGCCCGGTGCTCACGAAGCTGTATCAGGCCCGGTGCTTCGACGCTATAATAGTGATGGTGCAGAAAGAGGTGGCCCAGCGGATGTGCGCCGTGGCCGGTCAGGCCGATTACGGGGCCTTTTCGCTGCTGACCCAGTGGTATGCCCGGCCGGAGCCGCTGTTCACGGTGGGGCCGGAGTGCTTCGTGCCCCGGCCGAAGGTGCAGAGCGCCGTGGTGCGGCTGATCATGCGCCATGGTCCGCCGACAGAGGTGGACGAGACGGCCTTTTTCCGGGTGGTACGGGCGGCCTTCAACCAGCGGCGGAAGACCCTTGCCAACGCCCTGGACGGGGTGTGCGGCAAGGAGCGGGCCGTCCGGGCCCTTCTCAGCTGCGGCATGGACGAGCGGGTGCGGGGCGAGACGCTGACGCTGGAGCAGTTCGCCGCGCTGACAAATGCGATATCGAATTTGAACATATAGGGGGAAAAACCAATGGCACTGACATCCAACAAGCATGTACTGGACTGGGTCAAAGAGTGCGCTGACCTGTGCAGACCGGACGAGGTGGTATGGCTGGACGGTAGCGAGGAAGAGCTGGCCGCCCTGCGCCGCCAGGCCGTGGAGGAGGGCATCCTCATCAAGCTCAACGAGGAGAAGCTCCCCGGCTGCTACTATCACCGGAGCAACCCCAACGACGTGGCCCGTGTGGAGAGCCGCACCTTCATCTGCTGCGAGAAACAGGAGGACGCGGGCCCCACCAACAACTGGATGGCCCCGGACGAGATGAAGGCCATTTTGCGGGATATCTATGACGGCTGCATGACCGGGCGGAAGATGTATGTCATCCCCTATTCCATGTCCGTGGTGGGCTCTCCCTTCGCCAAGTACGGCTTTGAGCTGACCGACAGCATCTATGTGGTGCTGAATATGGCCATCATGACAAGGATGGGCAAGGACGTCTATGACGCGCTGGGGGACAGCCCGGACTTCATCAAGGGCCTCCATTCCGCCGCCCAGATGGACCCGGAGAAGCGGTATATCGTCCACTTCCCCCAGGAAAACTCCATCTTCTCCGTCAACTCCGCTTACGGCGGCAACGCCCTGCTGGGCAAGAAGTGCTTTGCCCTGCGCATCGCCTCCTGCCTGGGCCGGGACGAGGGTTGGCTGGCAGAGCACATGCTCATTCTGGGCATCCAGGACCCCCAGGGGAAGATCACCTATGTGTGCGCTGCGTTCCCCTCCGCCTGCGGCAAGACCAACCTGGCCATGCTCATCCCGCCCGAGTATTACCGGAAGAAGGGCTGGAAGTGCTGGACCGTGGGCGACGACATCGCCTGGCTGCGCCCCGGACCTGACGGCCGCCTGTGGGCCGTGAACCCGGAAAACGGCTTCTTCGGTGTGGCCCCCGGCACCAGCGCCAAGTCGAACCCCAACGCCCTGGAGAGCACCAGGAAGAACACCATCTTCACCAACGTGGTCCTGAAAAAGGACGGCACCGTCTGGTGGGAGGGCATGGACAAGAATCCGCCCACGGACGCCGAGGACTGGAAGGGCAACCCCTGGGACCCCGCCAGCGGCGTGAAGGGCGCCCATCCCAACTCCCGCTTCACCGCCCCGGCGAAGAACTGCCCCTGCGTGAGCCCGGAGTTCGACAATCCCCAGGGCGTGCCCATCTCCGCCATCATCTTCGGCGGCCGCCGGGCCAGGACCGTGCCTCTGGTCTACCAGAGCAAGAGCTGGGCCCACGGGGTGTTCACCGGCTCCATCATGGGCTCGGAGAAGACTGCCGCCGCCGAGGGACAGGTGGGCGAGCTGCGCCGGGACCCCATGGCGATGCTGCCCTTCTGCGGCTATCACATGGCGGATTACTGGCAGCATTGGCTGGACATGGAGGGGAAGATATCCGACCCGCCCAAGATCTTTAACGTGAACTGGTTCCGGACCGACGAGAAGGGCAATTTCCTGTGGCCGGGCTTCGGCGAGAATCTGCGGGTGCTGGAGTGGATACTGGGCCGGTGCAAGGACAGCGTCGGCGCGGTGGAGACGCCTCTGGGCTATCTGCCCAGGCCGGAGGATATCGACCTCACCGGGCTGGACGAGGTGCCCGCCGATACCCTGCGGGAGCTGGTCTCGGTGGACCCCGCCGCCTGGAAGGGCGAGGTGGCCGACATCAGGACCCACTACGCCAAATTCGGCGACAAGCTGCCCCAGGCTCTGCGGGACTGCCTGAAGGACCTGGAGAGCTGGGTGGGCTGAGAGAAGGCCGCAGCATAAAAATTTGCGAAACCCGCAAATTGGGAATTGACATTCCCGGCGATTTATGGTATATATATTGGGCGCCCCAAAAGGCGCCCAATACCATGCGCGAGTGGTGGAATTGGCAGACTCGCTAGATTCAGGTTCTAGTGTCCACTCCGGACGTGCGGGTTCAAGTCCCGC
>CANRNA010000117.1 GCA_947631805.1 uncultured Oscillospiraceae bacterium
AACAGGTGAAAGACGCTGTGCATATAGCGGCGCTTTTTCCCCAGCCCATACAGGACCGCCCCCACCGTATAGGACACGCCCCCGGCCAAGATCAGCCAGAAGCCGCTCCAGCCCACAGCCCGAATGAGCAGCGGGGCCTTGAAGATGATGGCCCAGCCGATACCGATGTAACAGATCATGGAGAAGACCCGGTAGCGCTTCAAGTCGATGGCCGTCAGCACAGTGGCGACGATCGTCAGCGACCAGACGACGGCGAAGAGCACCCAGCTCGCCGCCGGGTCGATGGGCCGCATGGCGCTGAGCAGTATGGGCGTATACGTGCCCGCGATGAGAAAATAGATGGTACAGTGGTCGATGACCTGCAAGACCCGCTTGCCCATGCCCTCCCGCAGGCCGTGATAGACGCTGGACATGGTGTACAGCAATATCATGGACAGGCCGAAGACGGCCCCGCCGACCACGCCCCAGCCGTTGCGGTGCAGCGCCGCACGCACCACGCACAGCACCAGCGCCGCGATGCCGACGGCCCCGCCCACGATGTGCGAGACCATGTTGAAGCACTCCTCGCCACCTGTATAGTCGGGCATTTCCCTGTCTCTGAGCTTTGTGCGCTTCACGATACGCGCCCCCTTCCCCGTCATGCGGCCTTTCGTTTACAGCCCCAGCTTCTGCTTCAGGTCCTGTTCAAAGGCCCTTATCTCCTTGAGGCAGCCGTCCAGTCCGGCGAATATCTTTTCCTTGGACAGTTCTCCGCCGATGTCTATTTTGGACGTTCTGAACACCGTCCGCCACTGCCAGTCCTCGACCCCGAACTTTGCCGGGTAGAACTCATTGATCCTGTCGCATATCGCCCGGAAATCCTCCGGGATGTTCCTGGCGTTGATGGTCATCTTGATAAAGACGCTCTCGCCCGTCCGGTTGATGATCTCATAGAAGTAGTGGTTGGGGGTGTTCCACGCGCTGGGCGCGTCCGGGATATCCGGCAAAATGGCCGACATCGCCTTCGTGGTGAAGCGGGTATATGTCCTGGCGCTTCTCGCCAGGTTCTCGACCACCCCGTCGCACTTCACCGTCCACTCCCGGAGGATGGCCACGATGCTCTCCAGCCTGGCCGCGTCGGCGTCGTCTCCCCCCTGCAGGTACGGCAAAACGGCCGTGCAAATCCTGTCGCTCCACTCCGCGTGGAACGCGGCCATGCGGGGCCAGTCCTCCTCATGGAGGATGCTCACGTCCCGCATAGTATAGGAGAGCCACGACGATTTATACGCGTTCGCCCTCTCCCAGGTGAGCGATACGCCCAACTCCTCCTCTATCTCGTCCTTGTGGGCGTGGAGCAGGTCGAAGGCCGCCTTGTTCCTGGCCGCGTCGCTCTTGCCCATATAGAAATCTATCCGGGCGGTGTCGTAATTGGCGATGCAGCAGATACTGAACCCGCTGATGCCAAAGGAGCCCACCACCGTGTTGGAGGTTATGGGGTTACAGTTGCCGAAGGTGCCCCTGTAGGCGTGGCGTTTCTGGATGATCGGGAGGGCATAGGTCCAGTAGCGTTTCCTGAGCTCAAGGCGGTTGGTCTCCGCGGCCCGCTCGCTCTCCATATCCTTCAGGTAGAAGACCAGGTCCATGGGGTCGGCCCCGTACAGCGCGAACAGCCGCCGCAGGAGCGTCATTTTCATCGCCGTGCTCGTGTTGCGCTCCAGGTAGATATTGTCGTCCACCTTCAGAGCTCTGCGCAGTCCGCTTTCCGTGCTGCTGACATATTTTGCGAGGCTGTCGCCTGTGTCGGAGCTGTACGCCAGCGCGGAGAGCACGCTCCTGTCCTTTTGGTGGAGGAACTTCACCACGTGCTCCATCATATCCGCCCAGCTGCTCACCGGCTGCTCCACGTTCTGATAGCTGTACCTGGCGATATCCCGGCCCGTCAGCTCCACATTCTCGTCATCCAGCGTGTAGGAGTCGAACTCCTTCTCCGCCGGAACGAAATCCGTCTGGGGATAGGCCCATATCTTCTTCGCCAGGGCGATCATCTCCCCGTTCCGCTCCTCCAGCTCCGGCAGGCCCCAGGACTCCTTGCCGGATATCTTCTGGTTCAGCTTCAGCCCGCTCGCCTTATAGCCGCCCTCCTCCGCGTCGCGCTTTTCCGCGAAGGTCTTGTTGCTGAGATTCGGATTGTACCCGGTGAGCGTGAGGTTAGCCAGCCGGTGCAGCCACACGGAGTGTATCTCCGCGGCGTTGGCCCCCAGGGCCTCCGTCCAGGCGGGCGTCAGGTGCTGGGGCATGATGTGCTCGATGGTATAGACGTTGTTGTCAAGATGCGTGTAGACGTCCTTTGTCTCAATGGTGCCGTAATTTTCAAAGCGCTCGAACAAATACGCTTTATACTTGCCGCGCATCTGATAAACCTGCTTGCCCGCCAGGGCCGCGGTGAACTCTCCGTCATCCGGGAAGCGGCCGCTGTCCCGCTTCGACAACAGGGTATAGACGAACTTTGCCACGTAATCGTTCGTCGTGTTGTCGTAGCGCAATATCTCCCTGTTCAAATTCAGGAATATCTTGTTCAGGGCGTTGGTGGGCACCTCGCAGATGTTCCGGCGGAACAGGTAATTCTCCGTGATCAGAAAGACCCGCGTCATATCCTCGACCGATAGCTTCCCGCCCTCCTGGTTCAGCCGCAGCACCTCCATGAGAAACGGCCTCGTGACCACGATCTCCAGCCGCGCCATGCGGTAAAGGCAGTCGTCCAGTCTTTTGTCGTTCAGCCCGCTCTTGCAGGTGAGGAGCTTTTCATACAGCCGGGCATACCGGCGCAGGTCGTCCAGCAGCTGCTCGATGGGCAGCTGCTTCGTCTCGGCGTAGTCCTTGAAGGCCCGGTAGACGTTGCTGATGGTGGGCGTTATCTGCTGCTTGATGCTGAGATAATCCCGGACGAAGCCGCTCACGTCGTTGCCGGTGCACCGTTCGATGGTCGTCCAGTATGTGTCGTACAGCTTGTTCTGGACCCTGGGATGCTGGCCCATGAGGATATAATTCCTGATCTTGTCGCCCTCGGTCAGGGCCAGGCCGGTGGAGTTGAGGCTCTCAAAAATGAGCTGGGCGTTGTCGCTCTGGTCCAGGGTGATGCTTATGATCTCCAGCTTGCCTATGGCCCCGTACAGGTCATCGACCGATATCTCCCCCTTCAGTATCTGGTCGCAGAAGAAGCGGTAATTCACCGTCAGATTGGAGGCGGGGTCATAGTCCTCCTCGTCTCCGAACAGCCTGGCGAGGGCCGCCCGGTCGCTTTTCACCGGCCGCAGCTTTATCCGCTCGTCCTCCTCCGCCCAGGGGGAGACCAAAAACCGGTCGTTGATCTGCTCGTCCAGTCTGTTCGCCCGGGCAGTGACCTTTTTCTTCCGGATGAGGTTCCGTATGGCCAGAAGCAGGAGCGAGACCGTGGTGAGCCGCTGCTGTCCGTCGATGATGTGGTACTCCGTGATGGCCCCATTGCCCACCACCGAGGACACGACGCTCCCGAAGAAATGGCTCTCCCGGTTGTCCCGGACGATCTTTTTCAGGTCCTCGTAGAGCTGGCGGCAGTTGTCCTCTCTCCAGTCGTATTTCCGCTGGTACACGGGAATGATATAGCGCTTCCCGGCCCCTTCCATATACTCTATCAGCTTCGCTTCCGAGCCCTTCATAACGTCCAGCCTCCTTATCCCGCGCCTTTACGGCGCTGGGAAAAATATATCACGGCCCGAGAAAAATTTCAATTTCCCTTTGGCCGCGGCAAAGGATATCCCCCGGCCGGGCCGGGGGACATCCTATCGTTTTCTGTGCTTCTTACATGAGCTCCGCCGGGTCCGTGTAGGGGATGTCCAGCGCCTCGGCCACCGCCTGGAAGGTGAGCTTTCCCTTATAGGTGTTGACGCCGCTCATCAGGCACGGGTCGGCCTTGCAGGCCTGCTCCAGACCCAGCTTCGTGATACGGACGCCGTGGGCCAGGGTGGAGTTGACCAGGGCCTCCGTGGAGGTGCGGGGGACGCTGCCGGGGATGTTGGCTACGCAGTAGTGCAGTATCCCGTCCACCTCATACACCGGGTCGGCGTGAGTGGTGGGGTGGCTGGTCTCGAAGCAGCCGCCCTGGTCGATGACGATATCCACCATCACCGCGCCCTTCTTCATGAGCTTCAGGTCCTCCCGGTGCACCAGCTTCTGGCACTCCCGGCCGGGGGCCAGCATGACGCAGCCGATGACCAGGTCGGCCTTTTTCAGGGCGCTGAGAAGGTTCGCCCGGCTGGAATACAGGGTGGTTATCTGGGAGGAGAACACCTCGTCCAGATAGGCCAGGCGCTGATGGTCGATGTCCAGCACGGTGACTCTCGCCCCCAGCCCCACGGCCATGCGGCAGGCGTTGATACCGGCGTTGCCGCCGCCGATGATGACCACGTCCGCCTTGTCGCATCCGGGGACGGCCCCCAGCATGACGCCCCGGCCGCCGTAGGTCTTTTCCAGATACTTGGCCCCCTCCAGCACAGCCATGCGCCCGGCGACCTCGCTCATGCAGTAGAGGCAGGGCAGGCCCTTGCCCCCCGGCCCCAGGATGGTCTCGTATGCCATGGCGGTGGTCTTCGACTTCAAAAGAGCCTCGGTCAGCTCCCGGTCTGCCGCCAGGTGGAAGTAGGTGTAGATGAGCAGCCCCTCCCGGAAGTATTTATACTCGCTGGGAAGCGGTTCCTTTACCTTGACGATCATCTCCGCCTTTTCCCATACCTCCTCCGCCGAATCCAGCAGTATCCCGCCGTGCTCGGCGTACTCGGCGTCGGCAAAGCCCGCGCCCAGTCCGGCGCCCTTTTCCACATAGACGGTGTTGCCCGCGTTCACATACTCCCCTACGGCGCCGGGGGTGAGGCCCACGCGGAACTCATTGTTTTTTATCTCCCTGGGCAGTCCAACGATCATGATAAAAACCTCCTGTTCAAATATATGACGCTCATTATGCAAAAACGTCCCGCTTATTTCTGGCGATATTTTGTATACTTTAACCAAATTGTACCACCATCCCGCCCATTTGTAAAGTAGAAAACAACAGGAAGACGCGCAAAACACGTCTTCCTGTGTATCTTTTATACGGGAAACAAAAACAGCGTCTGCTCGCCCCATTCCAGCCGCAAGGAGATATCCGCCTCTCCCGGCGGTATGCGTACCACGTCGCTGACCGTGCGCCCAGGATTTCCGGGCCTCTCCTCGACGCACTGCACCACATGCCGTCTGTCGTCAAGCTCCAGCACCACCTTTTCCCGCTCCCGAAGAGAGCCTATCACCGCGCCGTCGCACAGGACCAGCCCCAGCCGGGCCGGATGGCGGTAGCTGCTGTACGCTCCGTCTCCCACCCGCCGGGCGCTCCTGATCGTCAAATCTCTCATCGCTCTGTCCCCGAATTTTATTTTATAACATAATATGGCCTCTACGTTATTATATAATACCACATTATGTCCTAAAATAACAATAGGCTTTGTATTTTCTTTTTCGGGGGGCATATCTATGGCCATTGAACTGAATTACGCCGAGCTTGGCCAAAGGATACGCCGGTATCGCCTGAAGGCGGGGCTGACGCAGGAACAGCTGGGCGAGCGCATTGACATGGCCACCTCCAACATCAGCCATATCGAGCGGGCGACCACCCAGGTGAGCCTTCCCTCTCTGGTGAAGATAGCAAACGTGCTGGGCGTCTCCCTGGACCAGCTCGTCTGCGACAGCCTCCCGGTCGCCTCCCGCTACCTGGAGCAGGACATCGCCGGGCTTCTGGCGTCCTGTTCCCCCGGTGAAAAGCGGTTCGTCCGCGAGCTCATCCGGACCGCCGTCAACTCCTTCGGGGAGCTGTCGTAATGCGCGCCGGGGCATAAAAATACCGTGCCGAAAACAGGCGGAA
>CANRNA010000118.1 GCA_947631805.1 uncultured Oscillospiraceae bacterium
ACCGTCATCAGCTACGAGAGCCTGGGCATCGGGCGCATCATCTATCAGCTGCCCACCACCCTGTGCGAGATGTTCCTGGCGGAGGTGTTCAAAAAGAGCCCCATCGAGAGCCTTGACCAGGAGACGCTCTACACCATCAACAAGTTCTTCGAGAACAACCTGAACGTGTCGGAGACCAGCCGGAAGCTGTTCGTCCACCGGAACACCCTGGTGTACCGGCTGGAGAAGATCAAAAAGCTCACCGGTCTGGACCTGCGGGAGTTTGACCACGCCATCGTGTTCAAGGTGGCGCTGATGGTGAAGCAATACCTGGATTCCCAGAACACCAGATACTGATATTCCTTCGGAGGACCCATTTTCTATGGTCATATTTGAAAACGTATCCATGACCTACCCCGGGGGGGACGCGCCCGCCATCGACAACATGAGCTTCGCCATCGACGACGGTGAGTTCGTGTTTCTGGTGGGCCCCTCGGGCAGCGGCAAGACGTCCATCATCAAGCTCATCACCGGCGAGGTGATGGCCGGGAGCGGGAACCTGAACGTGAACGGCTTCGACCTGCGCCGCATCCGCCGGAGAAAGCTGCCTGCCCTGCGCCGGACCATCGGCGTCATCTTCCAGGATTACCGCCTCATAGAGGACATGACCATCTATGACAACGTGGCCTTCGCCATGCACATCGTTGGCGCCCCCAACCGGGATATCCGGCGGAGGGTGCCATACGTGCTGGACCTGGTGGGGCTCTCCGGGCGGGAGAAGCGCTATCCCCGGGAGGTCTCCGGCGGCGAACAGCAGCGGGCGGCGGTGGCGCGGGCCATCGTGAACAGCCCCCGGCTGCTCATCGCCGACGAGCCCACCGGGAACCTGGACCCGGCCCGCAGCCTGGAGCTGATGCTCCTCATGGACCGTATCAACGACAATGAGATGGGGACTACGGTCCTGGTGGTGACCCACGAGAAGGAGCTGGTCAACTCCTTCTCCAAGCGGGTGGTCGCCATCGACGAGGGACGGGTCATCTCCGACGGAATGGATGGGTATTACAGCTATGAGATCCAGTAAGATCGGTTATTTGACAAAAGAGGGCTTCAAGAGCATCGTCACCCACGGGTTCATGTCCTTCGCCTCCGTGACCATCATCGTGGCCTGCCTGGTCATCATGGGCAGCTTCACCCTGATCGCGGTGAATCTGGGGGGCATGCTGGACAAGCTGGAGGCGGAAAACGAGATCGTGGCCTTCGTGGAGGAGACCTTCCCCGAGGAGGAGGCCAGGGCCCTTCAGTCCCAGATCGAGTATCTGCCCAACGTCCGCTCCTGCCAGTTCGAGTCCCGCCAGCAGGCAAAGGAGGAGCTGGCCGCCAGCTATGACGACCAGTCCATGTTCCAGGACGTGCCCGACACGGCCTTCCGGGACCGGTACATCATCTATCTGGAGGACATCTCCCTGACAGAGCAGACCCAGGAGCAGCTCTATCAGATCATCGGCGTGGCCGAGGTCCGGGCCCACTTGCAGGTGGCGGAGAGCTTCGTTGCCGTGCGCAACGCCGTCAGCGCCGTGAGCCTGATACTGGTGGTGGTGCTGGTGGTGGTGAGCGTGTTCGTCATGTCCAACACCGTGAAGCTGGCGTCCTTCAGCCGCCGGGACGAGATAGCCATCATGAAGATGGTGGGCGCCTCCAACTGGTTCATCCGCTTCCCCTTCGTGGTGGAGGGACTGATGCTGGGCCTGCTGGGAGGACTGCTTGCCTTTGTCCTGCAGTGGGGCATATACGACGTGGTGGCCAACCGGATCATGGGCAGCCTGATCGGCAGCCTGATACCGGTGATACCCTTTGCCACCTTCAGCGCCGTGGTGCTGCTGATATATCTGGGCGTGGGCCTGGCCGTGGGCATCTTCGGCAGCTCCATCGCCATCCGCAACTACCTCCAGGTCTGACACCGAGAGAGCATCAAGAGGAAAGTCAATGAAAAAGCGCAAAGCATTTATTTCGGCTGTCTGCATCCTTCTGGCGCTGATCATGATCCTGTCCATCACCGTCATGGTCATCGCCCCCTCCGCTTACGCGGCCACCAGCGATGAGATACAGGACGAGATAGACGACCTGAACAGCCGCAAGAGCGAGATACAGGGCCGGATGAACTCCATTCAGGCGGAAATAGACAGTCTGGACTATGAACAGGGCAACGCCCTGGAGAAAAAGGAGCGGCTGGACAGGAAAAACGAGCTGGCCCAGCAGGAGCTCCAGGTCATCAACGAGGAGATCGCCATCATCGACGGCCTCATCGCCAACATCCAGTCCGACCTGGCGAAGGCCAGGGAGGAGGAGGCCTATCAGCGGGAGCGCTGGTACAGCCGCCTGCGGGCCATGGAGGAGGGCTCGGATATAGACTATATCCAGGTCATCTTCGAGGCCACCAGCTTTTCCGATCTGCTCACCCGTCTGGACCTGGTCAACGAGGTCATGACCTACGACGAGCAGCTGGAGCAGCAGTACATAGAGGCCCGCCAGAACGTGGAGGAGCTGGAGGCCGAGGCGGAGCAAATGTTCCAGGAGAACGAGCAGCGCCGCCAGGAGCAGGAGCAAAAGCGCGTCCAGCTGGAGACCGACATCGCCGCTGCCTGCCAGATCATCCAGCAGATGCAGACCAATATAGACGATTACAACGAGGTCCTGGAGCAGGAGAAGCAGACCCAGGAGGAGATAACCGCGCTGATCGTCCAGAAGGAAAAGGAGCTGGCGAAGGCCCGGGCGGAGGAGGAAGCCGCCCGCCTGGCGGCCCTGGCCGCCCAGCAGGCCGCCCAGGGCGGCGGCGCGGGCGTGGTGGCCCCCGCCGGTACCGGCACCTGGATGATATGGCCCAGCTACACCAGAGTCATCAACTCCTATTACGGCATGCGCACTGACCCGGTCAGCGGCCGGATATACCGGCTCCACGCCGGGGTGGACATCAACTCCGCTTATGGCACCAACATCTGGGCCGCCGCCGGTGGCACGGTCATCCTGGCCGGGCGGAACGGCGGTTACGGCAACTGTGTGATGATAAACCACGGAAACGGATATACTACCCTGTACGGCCACATGTCCTCCATCGCTGTGAGCTATGGGCAGACGGTGAGCCAGGGGCAGGTCATCGGCTACGTGGGCTCCACCGGCAACTCCACGGGCCCCCACCTGCATTTCGAGGTCCGGGCCAGCGCCACCGGCGCGACCATGAATCCCCTCAGCTTTTCCTATTACTATTGACGATTTTGATTCTACGGACCGGGCGACCGACGTCGCCCGGTTTTTTAAGAGGATGCCGTGAGAAAGTTTTCCCATAACAAAATGCTCATCAGGGGGGCCCTGTGCGCCTTGGGCGGCGCGCTGGTCACCCTTGTCATCCTGCTGCTGGGCTTCGGCGGCCCCAGGGGTTTCGCCCGGGCGGCCAAGTTCGCCTCCGTGCTGCGCATCATCCGCACCCAGTTCGTGGGGGACTACGACCTGGACGAGGTGACGGACGCGGCGCTGGCCGGGGCGGTGGGGATACTGGACGACAACTGGAGCTATTACATGGACGCGGAGACATATTCCGCCTATCAGGACAGCTCCGCCAACCGCTATCAGGGCATCGGCGTCACCATCATGGCCGACGAGCAGACCGGGGGCTTTCTCATCACCGCCATCAACAAGGACGGCCCGGCCCAGCAGGCGGGGCTGGTGGTGGGGGACATCATCCTGGGGGTGGACGGCATCTCTGTCCAGGGGGGCACCTCGGACGATCTGCGGGCGCTCATCCAGGCCGATTACGGCCGGGAGGCGTTCGTCACCGTGCAGCGCGCCACCGGCGAGCGGTGGGACGTGTACGTGTCCTGCCAGGAGGTGTACACCGACCCGGTCTCCAGTGAGATGCTGGAGGGCCATATAGGCTATATCGCCATCAGCAATTTCCGCCAGGGGGCGGGAACGGAGGCCGCCGCGGCCGTGAACGAGCTGCTTGAGCAGGGGGCGGACAGCTTCGTGTTCGACGTGCGCTCCGACCCCGGGGGGCTTGTCAGCGAGATGGTGGAGCTGCTGGACCGGCTGCTGCCGGAGGGGGAGCTGTTCATCCAGACCGATAAGCACGGCCACGAGTCGGCGGAGATGTCCGACGCAAGGTGCGTGGAGATGCCCATGGCGGTGGTGGTCAACGCCGAAAGCTACAGCGCGGCGGAGTTTTTCGCCGCGGCCCTGCACGATTATGACTGGGCCGTCACCGTGGGCCAGCCCACCACGGGCAAGGCCCGCAGCCAGGTGACCTACGCCCTGTGGGACGGCAGCGCGGTGCACATCTCCAAATACTCCTACCTCACCCCCAGCAGGACCGATCTGTACGAGGCGGGGGGACTGGTCCCGGATGTGGAGGCGGCTCTCAGCGACGAGGAGACGGCCCTTTATCAGACCGGGTGGCTGGAGCCGGAGGACGACCCCCAGATACAGGCGGCTATCCGGGCTCTGGGCGCTTGACAGGAAGGGTAAGGATAACTATAATGAATTGTTCCGATATAGGACATTCCCATAAATCATCATCATGACCGGAGGTATAGGCATGGCGGACACAAAATACAGAATGAGCCGGGAGCGGTATGACGAGATAGCCAAGGAACTGGATTATCTCCAGACCGTCCGGGAAAAAGAGGTCTCTGAGCTGATCAAGGAGGCCAGGAGCTACGGCGACCTGTCGGAAAACAGCGAGTACGACGAGGCCAAGACCGAGCAGGGCAAGCTGTATTCCAAGATCGCCGAGTACAAGAACCTGCTGGAGAACGCCGAGATCGTGGAGCACACCACCCGCGCCGGGGTCATCGGCATCGGCAGCCGGGTGACCGTGCTGGACGTGGAGCTGGGAGAGCAGACCGAGTATCAGATCGTGGGCAGCCAGGAGGCCAACCCCATGAACGGCCGCATCTCCGACGACTCCCCCTTCGGCAAGGGCCTGATAGGCCACAAGATCGGCGAGACCGTCACCGTGGAGGCCCCCGCCGGGGAGCTCCAATTCGAGATACTGAACGTCACGTTTTGACACGTTAGAAAGGAAGAGAGAGACATGTTCCAATACGCGCCGGGGTATCGGGCGGAGCCGGAGGGCCTGTCCGACGAGATGCGTGTGCGCCGGGAGAAGCTGTACAAGCTCCAGGACGCCGGACACGACCCCTACCAGATCACCAAATTCACCCGCAGCCATTTCTCCCAGCAGATAAAGGACGACTATGATGCCCTGGAGGAGAAGGACGTGCAGGTGGCCGGGCGCATCATGGCAAAGCGCGTCCAGGGCAAGGCGGGCTTCATGGACCTGCAGGACGACCGGGGCCGCATCCAGCTGTACGTGAGCGTCAACGAGCTGGGGCCGGAGGGCCTGGCCGAGCTGAAGACCTGGGACGTTGGGGACATTGTGGGGGCCACGGGCTTTGTGTTCAAAACCCGCACGGAGGCCATCTCCGTCCACGTAAAGGAGATACGCCTTCTGTCCAAGAGCCTCCGGCCTCTCCCGGAGAAATACCACGGCCTGACCGACACCGACCAGCGCTATCGCCGCCGGTATGTGGACCTGATCATGAACCCGGAGTCCCGCCGGGTGTTCGAGCTGCGGACCCGGTTCATCAGCCACGTCCGCCGGTATCTGGACCAGCGGGGCTATCTGGAGGTGGAGACCCCGGTGCTGGGCACCATCCAGGGGGGCGCCACCGCCCGGCCCTTCATCACCCACCACAATACCTTGGACCTGGATATGTACATGCGCATCGCCACGGAGCTGAACCTGAAGCGGCTCATCGTGGGGGGCATGGAGCGGGTGTATGAGATCGGCCGCATCTTCCGCAACGAGGGCATGGACACCAAGCACAACCCGGAGTTCAC
>CANRNA010000119.1 GCA_947631805.1 uncultured Oscillospiraceae bacterium
GTTATGCGCAGCCGGGAGATTGACTGCGGCGAGTCCTGGCGTGACAGCGACGCGGCCTATCGGGAGATAAACGCCCTTGCCCATCCGCGGGACTATTACGTGAGCGACTCACAGACGATGGGTATAGAGACTCAGGAAAGACTGATTTTCGCCGCCTATGTCTCCCATGCGGAGGGGATGCTGCGGGCAGTGGAAGAGCGCGCCTCGGAGCTGTGCCGGGATAAAGAGACGACTGAGCTTCAAATCATCTTTTTCGCCCCGGATCTGAAAAGCCGTATTGAGCTGGACGAGGCGTTTGACGCGGCGAAAAGGGGGAGAATCAGAAAGCTCCTGAAACGGAATGCCCGCGGGGAAAGACAGCCGGTCCTCAGGTGTATGTATATCCTGGACCAAGAGCATCCCATGCAAACTGTCCGGCTGGATAACCTGAACCGGAACGATATATTGCAAATGCCGCCTGTGCTGAACTACATCAATCAGGAGACTGCCGCCCCTGACTGGATGGCGCCCGAAGGCGAACCCCTTCCGACATCCCTGCTCTTCAACATCAATCTTTATCAGCTGGCAAAGGTCTATAACCTCGTTGGCGACCAGCTCTTTCAAAACAATGTGCGCTTCGGTATCAGAGAGACGCTGGGAGTAAACCGGGCCATCCAAGAGACGCTTCGGGAGGAGCCGTGGAATTTCTGGTATAAGAACAACGGCGTTACCATTTTGGTGGAAGCTCCGGACTTCAAGCCCAAGCTTGCCCAGGCTCTTGAATTGGGGACGCTTGACGCCGAGTCTCACCCCAATTTTTCCGTGGTGAACGGGGCCCAGACCATCACCGTGGCCGCGGAGTTTTTTTACCGGCTGGAGAGAAGATGCGCTGTAACCGGCAGCGAAGCGGATAAAATGACGCTGAAGCGCGCACGGGATATGGCGTATGTGCTCGTGCGGGTCATCCACATTCCAAAAAGCGGTGAGGAGACGGCGTCGCACCTGGTCAAGGATATCAGTGTCTCTCTGAACCGGCAAAAGCCCATTAAAGTAGAAGATATTGCGTTTACTACTTCCTTTGTGGAGAAGCTCACGGCGTATTTGAACAGTCAGGAAGGCGGATTCAGGCTCGTCCGGCGGGGAGAGGAAAGTTTACATAACACTCTCGACCTAGTGGAGTTTGCCCGCGCCAGAACCGCTTGCGCCGGAAAACCGGGGGATGCCCGGGCGAAGGACGCCTCTCAGCTGCTGAAAGTCCAGCCGGACGACAACGGGAACTATGAATTTGCCAATCAGGAAGTTTTTCCGGCCGGGTGGATGGATGCCCAGGGCAGAGAGGAAGAGGGGCCGCTGTTTCTCCGGTATTATGGGGCGGTTTGGTTTGCCCATCAGGTGGCGCAGAAATATGATGGATATAAAAACACGCTGAAGGGCGCGGCCCCGGAGCGAGAAAGCATTATCAAAAACGGCAAGTGGTACTTTACCGCGCTCACGGTGCAGATCATGAATGATTTTGCGGTATATACAGACGATAAGGGCAATGAATTTCCGGATTTCAGCCGGTTCAAGGCGACTGTAGACGACATAGGCGAGGACTTCCAAAGAGCTGTGGAAAGCTTTTCCGCATTCGTGTACGATGCTGCCAAAGACAGCGACAGGCGGTCTCTGGACTCGAACGTGTTCAAGCGAAACGACCTGTACTTCCGCCTGTATCAGAAGCTGCGCGGCAGCGCGGCGCACCGGCCCCGCAATGCGCCGTTGAGCGAGCGGTTTTGCGGATATGGAGAACAGGAGAACCCGCAAGCGGCTGCGAACTGTGTGATTCTGGGGAAAGAACGCGTTCCCATCAGAAGTATTACCGACGCGATGGAATTGACGGTTGCATATATCCTGCGGGAGCACGCACCGACAGACGATATTCCCGCCGCGTGTTATACCTGGCTGCATGAGGGTGCGCCAGGGGAAGAGGGATACTTTTCCCGATACAGGACGGTCGAGGTAAACGGGAGCGTGTACTGCATAGGCATTTCTTCCAGCACCAAGGTCAAAGTACGCCAGATAACGAGCCTGTGCGCTTGGGCGGGTGTTCCGCAGGGAACTATCCAGTGGTGCGCGAAGGATCCGAACAGACCGGTTTTTCAGTGGTGAACCGCTTCGCACTTCGGGCCGCGCAGAAGAATGGTTGCCTTTTTGCGCGTTTGATGTTACACTACTGTTTTAGGAAAACAGCTGCTCCCCGGATGAGGGGATAAGCATTTTGACGGGGCTGTATGGCAGCGGCTTGATGTGTCTGCCGCGGAAGAGGAGCGATACAGTCCATATACGCTGGCGCTGTGGTGCGGCGACACATGAGATAAAAAGGACACGGGTGCTTATGCTGAGGAAGCTGACAGATCTGATAGGGCGGAAAAAGATGGGGCGAGTGGGGATACTGCTGGTCGTCATGTTTATCGGCTCTCTGCTGGAGATGATGGGCATCTCCCTGATCGTGTCCGTGTGCTCGCTGATGATGGACACCCAGCGGGTCATGTCCAACCGGGTGATAAGCTGGCTGTGCGGGTGGACAGGCATCCAGCCGGGGCGGGAGCTTTTGACGGCCCTGGTGCTGTTTCTCATGTTCCTGTATCTCTTCAAGATGGTCTACCTGCTGGCGGAGAGCTATGCGCTGGCCCGGTTCGTCCACACCTGCCGCCACGACGTGGCCTCCCGGCTCTATGAGGCCACGCTCCGGGCCCCCTACGAGTTTTTCATCTCCTCCAGCGCGGCGGACGTCATCAACCTGAGCAACGACGCCGGGCGGTTCGCCAGTTGTCTGGACAGCGCCCTCCAGGTGCTCACGGAGTGCCTGGTGATGGTCTGCATCGGGACATTTTTGCTCTTCATCAACCCGGTGATGACGGCCTTCGCCGGGGCGGGCATCGTGCTGCTGCTGTTCCTGATACGGGGCGTCATCAAAAAGCGGGCCTATCAGCTGGGCGTCCGGCTCCGGGCGGCGGGACAGCGGCGGCTGAAATGGCTGGGCCAGGCGGTCCACGGGGTGAAGGACGTGAAGATGAGCCAGACGGAGGACTTCTTCCTGGGGCAGTACACCGCCGCGGACGGGGAGTACTCCCGGGTGGACTATACCAGTCAGGTGTGGAGACGGCTCCCCAGCCTGTGCATCGAGGCCGTGATGGTGGTGTGCATACTGCTGTACATCCTGGTGCTGGTGCTGTCCGGCCGGAATATGCCGGATTACTTCCCCAGCCTGTCGGCCCTGGCACTGGTGACGGTCCGGCTCCTGCCCGCGTGCAGCCGGATAAACAGCGGGCTCACCCAGCTCAGCTACACCAAGTCCTCCCTGGAGTCCATAGAGGAGACGCTGTCCCGGCTGGAGGAGACCAGGGCGGCCCAGGCGGGCCAGGACAGGGAGACGGCCCTGACCCAGGCGGTCCGGGCGGAGGGCGTCACCTACTGTTATCCCCAGGGGACGGCCCCGGTGCTGGAAAAGGCGGATATAGAGATACCCATCGGCTCCTCGGTGGGCATCGTGGGGGCCTCCGGGGCGGGGAAGACCACCCTGGTGGACATCCTGCTGGGGCTTTTGACCCCCCAGGAGGGCACGGTCACGGCCGACGGCATCCCCCTGGCGGACTGCCAGAGGAGCTATCTGGAAAAGGTGTCCTACATCCCCCAGAACATCTTCCTTCTGGACGACACGGTGAGGAACAACGTGGCGCTGGGCATAGCGCCGGAGGCGATAGAGGACGAGGCGGTGTGGGCGGCCCTGGACAAGGCGTCTCTGGGAGACATGGTGAGGGCCCTTCCCCAGAAGCTGGACACCCCGGTGGGGGAGAACGGCATCCGCCTGTCCGGCGGCGAGCGCCAGCGGCTGGGCATCGCCCGGGCGCTGTACCAGGGGGGCGTGATAATGGTCTTCGACGAGGCCACCTCCGCCCTGGACCCGGAGACAGAGGCCGCCATCATCCAGTCCATCCACAGCCTGCGGGGGGAGAAGACCACGGTCATCATCTCCCACCGCCAGTCCGCCGTGCAGCGCTGCGACAGGATATACCGGGTCGAGGGCGGCACGGTCCGGCGGGTGGTGTGACAGGAAAATATAGCCGACGGGGGGCGGACCCACGCCGCTCCCCGCAGGCCCTTTCCGGCAGCTATACGTATCATCGGCGGTCCCGTCACGGGCGGGGCCGCCGTGCGCACAATGACACAGACGAGGTGACAGATGGAAAAATTGAACGTATGCCTTTTGAACGACTCCTTCCCGCCCTCCATCGACGGGGTGGCGAACGCGGTCACAAACTACGCCAAGATCATCTCCGCCGGGCTGGGGCGGGCGGCGGTGGTGACGCCCTACTACCCGGAGGCGGACGACAGCGGCTTTGCCTTCCCGGTGCTGCGCTATCCCAGCCTGGACATGACCAGGTCCGTGGGCTACCGGGCGGGCATCCCCTTTGACGCGGAGCTGATGGGCCGGGTGGAGGAGCAGGGCTTCGACATCATCCACAGCCACTGTCCCATAAGCTCCACGGTCCTGGCGCGGGAGATACGGGACCGGATAGACCGGCCCCTGGTCATGACCTACCACACGAAGTTCGACATCGACATCGCCAACGCGGTCCGGGGGGAGCTGCTCCGGGAGGAGGCGGCCCGGTTCCTGGTGCGGAACATCGCCGCCTGCGACGAGGTGTGGACGGTGAGCCGGGGGGCGGGGGACAACCTGCGCTCTCTGGGCTACGAGGGGGATTACATCGTCATGCCCAACGGGGTGGACCTGCCCCGCGGCCGGGTGGACGACGAGCGCATCGCCCGGGCCACGGCGGGCTATGACCTGCCGGGGGAGACGCCGGTGTTCCTGTTCGTGGGCCGGATGATGTGGTACAAGGGGGCCCGCATCACCCTGGACGCCCTGGCGCGCCTGAACGCCGCGGGGCAGGACTTCCGCATGGTGTTCATAGGCGGCGGGGGAGACCGGGAGGACATCATGGCCTACGCCGCCAGCCTGGGGCTGGAGGGAAAGGTGCTGTTCGTCCCGCCCATCCACGACCGGGAGACGATACGGGCCTGGTACTGCCGGGCGGACCTGTTTCTGTTCCCCTCCACCTTCGACACCAACGGGCTGGTGGTCCGGGAGGCGGCGGCCTGCGGCCTGGGCAGCGTGCTCATTGCCGACAGCTGCGCGGCGGAGGACGTGACGGACGGGGAGACGGGCTTTCTCATCGAGGAGAACGCCGCGTCCATGGCCGCCAAGCTCACGGCCCTGTGCTCCCACAGGGAGGCCATGGGCCAGGTGGGCCAGCGGGCCCAGCGGGACATATACATATCCTGGGAGGAGGCCGTGGGCCGGGCCTACGAGCGCTACGGCGTGGTGGCGGAAAATTACCGCCGGGGGCTGTACCCCGCCCACGACGGCCTGTCGGACGGGGTGCTGCACGGCCTGGCGGCGGCCATGGCCGGGGTGAACCGGGGCCGGGAGGCTCACCGCCGCATACAGGAGGGCCTGCTGGACGGCTACGAGGAGCTGAAGGAGGGCCTGGAGGAGGAGCGGCAGAACATCGTGGACCGGCTGGAGGAGCTGGTCAGAAAATACAGCCCGTGAGAGGAAACTGACGAAGAGAAAGAAGGCGCGTGTCCGTGGAAAAGGTGCGGGAACAGGGAAAGACGGTGGACATGACCCAGGGGGCGATATGGCCCGTGCTGGTGTCGTTCACCATACCGCTGCTGCTGGGGAATCTGTTCCAGCTCCTTTACAACACCGTGGACAGCATCGTCGTGGGCCGGTTCGTGGGCCTGTCCGCCCTGGCGGCGGTGAGCGCCACCACCCATATATGCGGGATGCTGGTGCGGTTTTTCAACGGCACCGCCGTGGGGGCCAGCGCCGTCATCAGCCAGGC
>CANRNA010000120.1 GCA_947631805.1 uncultured Oscillospiraceae bacterium
AACATGCTGGCCAACGGCCAGCTCCTCGTCCAGCGCTTCGGGGACATCCTGGACGGCAAGCGCACCTGGCAGAAGGAGCTGGAGCGCTCCAACGTCCGGCCCACCCTGCCCGACGTGGTGGCGGGAGACATCACTGCCGCCATGCCCTACCGGGCCATGATAAACATCATCAACTTCATCAAGGCCATGGACCAGGTGGTCCCCGGCTTCGCCGCCTATGAGACGCTTCTGTACTCCCCGGAGCTGAAGTTCTACTCCAACCGCATCCGCATGGACGAGGACCTGAACACCAACGTGCCGGGTCTGCACTGCCTGGGGGACAGCTCCGGCTGGACCAGGGGACTGATGATGAGCTCCGTCATGGGCGTGCTCATGGGCCGGAAGCTGGCCTGAGGAGGCGCGCTATGAGCAGCAAAGTGAAAAAACAGCAGATCATGGACCGCCAGGCGGAGATAGAGGCCGCCCGGCTGTTCGGCAAGCACGTGAACCGGGACAAGGCCATCCTTCTGGCCGTGGTGACCACCGTCGCCTGCGCCCTCCCGGCCCTGCTGGGGCTGCGGCTGTGGCAGGACATCCCCCCCATCGTGCCCACGGGCCTGGTCCTGTCCACCGGGGAGGACGACTCCATCCCCCGCGCCGTCGTGGTCTTCGGCCTGCCGGGGCTGATGTGCCTGCTCAACGGCATCTGCCACGCCCAGCTGTGGCTGAACCAGAAGCGCCAGACCCTGCCCCGGACGCCGGTGCGCATGGTGGGGCGGTGGGGCTTTCCCATCCTGTCGGTGCTCTTTTGCGGGGGCATGATGTTCCAGGCGGCCCATAAGCCCTACTCCGCCCTGTTCGTCACCCCCTGCGCCCTGGGGCTGGGACTGCTCATTCTGGGCGCCCACGTGTGGGACTGCCCGAAAAACGCCCAGTTCGCCCTGCGCTTCTCCTTCACCCAGCGGGGGGACAGCTGGCAGGCCGTCCACCGGTTCGCCGGGTGGACCTGGCTGGGAGCGGGACTGGTGGTGCTGGGGCTGACCATGTACGCGGGCACCTCCACCCTCGCCATGGGCGTCGTCGTCCTGCTGGCCCTGGCGGCCCCCTTCGCCTACGGGTATTTCCGCCCCACCGGGCTGAAATAGTTGTCATTTTTCACAGATTTGACCTCGATTTTTCGTCATATCGCCACTCACTCCCCTTCTTGACATTGCCCCGGTCTAATGGTACTGTGGTAATACCAAGGAGGGGAGTTTTATGACGCTGGAACGCATCCAGACATCTCCCAAAGTCCCGGAGCTGGTCATGCAGTCGCTCATCCACGCCATGGAGAGCGGCGCTATCCGCATGGGCGAGGACCTCCCCCCTGAGCGGGACCTGGCGGAGACCCTGGGCATCGGCCGGGGCTCGCTGCGGGAGTGTCTGGCGGTGCTGGAATTCCTGGGGGCCATCGAGATACGCAGCAACCGAAAGGTGGTCATCCGGGACGCGGATTACATCCGCAAGGCCATTTCCTTCATGCGGGTGTCCAACCGGGGGGACCTGCAGGAGGACTTTCTGGAGTTCCGCCAGAGCAACGAGGTCACCATCGCGGAGCTGGCCTGTCAGCGGGCCACGGAGGAGGACCTGGAGGCCCTGGAGCTGTCCCTGCGGCTGATGCAGGAGGAGCCGGGCAACTACATGCACGACGTGGAGTTCCACGACGCCCTCGCCCTGGCCAGCCACAACGCCATGCTGGCCGCCGTCATCCACCTGGTCAACAGCATGATAGGCGGCATCCGCACCCGGTTTTTCAACCTGCCCGACTATCCCCAAATCGCCTACGAGTCCCATCTGGCCATCTATAACGCCGTCCGGGACCGGGACCCGGACCGGGCCAAGCGGGAGATGGGTCACCATCTGGACATCGTGCGGGATTTCTCCCGAAAGTACCCCGACGCGGGCAGCGATTGACGGAAACGGATTTACACATATTTTGTGCAAATTGCGCAAAATATGGCGGCGAATTTCTGCCTCCCCCGCCTCGGTTTCCACTTGACTATGTCTCTTTACAGTGCTAATTTTATAAATGCGGTCGGCTGGTATGACCGCCGTACCAGGACGGACCTGGCCCCCATCATGGAGGATAAATGACCTATTATCTTGAGACCCACAGCCTTGACCCCTTCTACAATCTCGCCTTTGAGGAGACCGTTCTGAACTGCCGCCGGGAGGGGGACTACCTGCTCCTGTGGCAGAACCGCAACACCGTGGTGGTCGGTCAGAACCAGAACACCGAGGAGGAGATAGACCACGCCTTCGTGGACGCCCACCACATCAACGTGGTGCGCCGGATGACCGGCGGTGGGGCCGTCTATCACGACCTGGGCAACCTCAACTATTCCTTCATCACCGACGCCGGGGACGCCGGTTCCCTCACCTTCGAGCGCTTCACCCGTCCGGTGGTGGAGTCTCTGCGGAGCCTGGGTCTGGACGCGGAGGCCTCCGGCCGGAACGACATCCTGGTCCAGGGGCGGAAGGTGTCCGGCACGGCCCAGCGTCTGGCAGGTGGGTGCATCCTCTACCACGGGTGCCTGCTGTTCGACGCGGACCCGGCCATGGTGGCGGGGGCCCTCCGGGCGGACCCGGATAAATTCGCCTCCAAGAGCACCAAATCCGTCCGCAGCCGGGTGGGCAACATCCGCGCCTTCCTGAAAAAGGACATGACCCTCCCGGAATTCTGGGAGCATTTGCGCCAAGGCCTTTCCTCCGGCGGCTTCGTCCCCGTCTCCCTGACGGCGGAGGAGCTGGCCCAGGTGGAAAAGCTGAAGGCGGAGAAATACGACACCTGGGAGTGGAACTTCGGCCGTTCCCCCCAATACACGGTGAAAAACCGCCGCCGGTTCAGCGGCGGAACGGTGGAATTCCGGGCCAGCGTGGAGCAGGGGCGCATCGTCTCCGCGGTGTTTTACGGGGACTTCCTCTCCCTGACCCCCCTGGACGGCCTGACCGCCGCCCTGGCGGGCACGGCCTTCCGCCGGGAAGACGTGGCCGGGGTGCTGGACCGCTTCCCCTTAGGGGAGCTGTTCGGGACCGTCACGAAAGACGAGGTGCTGGACACCATCTTCTGCGCCCCGTGAATCCGGTCTTCCGATCATTTCGACACGTATCAAGGAAAGGGGTGTCGGCAAAAATGACACAGCGCGTGTGCCTCCAGGCGGTCTCATTCCTTTGCCGCCGCCCTGAGAAAACAGCCGTTTGAAAGAGGACGCTCTCCGTCCCCTTCCAAACGGCTGTTTTCTTTTTTCCTCTCTCAGTCCAGCGCCAGGCGCTGGAACGGCTCCGACAGGACCGACAGCGCCGGTCCCTCCCAGGCCGCCGCGGCCTTTTGCACCGCCGCCCGGTAGCCGTACATATCGTCCCCGTCGAAGGGGAGATGGTCTATCACCACCCGGCCCGGCCGGACGCGCTCCAGCAGAAACTCCCGCCCCCGCCGCAGGGTGAGCCAGGGAAAGGGCGCCGCCGCCGCGTCGATGGGCCCGCACTCCGCCGCGAACGCCGCCAGCTCCGGCGCGCACAGGGCGCAGTCCCCCACCAGCAGCAGACGGAAGTCCCCGCTGTCCAGCACGCACCCGTAGTGGCGCACCCTGGCAAAGCTCGCCCCCTCGTGGGGCAGCCGGGCGAGGCGGACCGTTATCCCGGGCAGGCGAAGCGTCTCCCGGCGGCTGTCCAGCATCCGCTGGCCCTCCAGCCTCTGTTCCGGCAGCGCCAGCTTGGCCCCCGGCCACAGGGCCTGGGCCTGGGCCGCCAGCTTGGGAGAGAAGTGGTCCGGGTGGCAGTGGGTGAACAGTATAAGCTCCGGCCCCGGCCCCGGCAGAAGGGCCCGCAGCCTCTCCCAGCGCTCCCCGGTGACGGTGGACCACCCCGCCACGGGCCGGTCGTGGAGGGCGTCGACGAGGATATGGCAGCGCCCCAGGCGCACCAGCACCCCGGCGTTGGCTATCAGCGTTATCTCACAGCGGGACATGGCAAGAGCTCCTTTGTCAAAAGTCAGGCCATTATACCACGTTTTTCCCAAAGCGCAACATCTGTCCATTATCAGGACGTCCGTCCTGTGGAGCGGCCCCGCCCGGGGCCGGAGAAAACAAGGAAAGGATTGAGCGAATGAAAGTCTACAAAAAGATCATGAACGCGATCGCCGAGTGCGAGAAGATAGTCATGAGCCTCGTGCTGGTGTTCGTCACCGTGATCACCTTCGTCAATGTTCTGGTCCGCAAGCTGACCACCAGCCAGTTTGCCTGGTCCGAAGAACTGGTCATCAACCTGTTCGTGCTGATGATCATGCTGGGCTGCGCCCTGTGCGTGCGGGAGGGCAGCCTCATCACGCTGTCTTTGGTTTTCGACCGACTGAAGCTGGCGGGTAAAAAGGTCCTGGTGTGCATCGTCACCGTCGCCAACATGGCCTTTTGGGTGTTTATCTTCTGGGCCGGTTACGACAAGGTCATCACCGTTATGGGCAACGGCAAGCTGACGAGCTCCCTCCACTGGCCCGAATGGGTATTCCAGATATTCCTGCCCATCGGCGCGGTGCTGCTGATGCTCCACTCCATCGAATACTTCGTTGACTTCATGTCCAAGAAAGGAGACGACAACGCATGATAAACTTCATTCTCTTCGGCTCCTTCTTCATCCTGCTGTTCCTGAACGTGCCCATCGGCGTGAGCCTGGGCGTGAGCGCCATCAGCGCCATGTTCTACTCCGGCAAGTTCAAGGCCGCCCAGGTCATGAGCATCATCTCCTCCAACTTCTATAACGGCATGGCCAAGTTCCTGCTGCTGGCTATCCCCTTCTTCGTCCTGTCCGGCAACATCATGGCCAAGGCCGGTATATCCACCCGTCTGGTGCAGTTCATCGACGACTGCATCGGCCACCGCCGGGGCGGCATCGCCATCGTGTGCGTGGTGGTGGCCTGCTTCTTCGGGGCCATCTCCGGCTCCGGTCCGGCCACCGTGGCGGCCCTGGGCATCATCCTCATCCCCGCCATGATCAACCGGGGCGGCTTCTCCGCTCCCTTCTCCTCGGCCATGATGGCCACGGCGTCCAGTATCGCCATCGTCATACCGCCGTCCATCGCTTTCGTGGTCTACGCCTCCATCACCGGCGTGTCCGTGGGCGACATGTTCATGGGCGGCATCCTCCCCGGCATCATGATGGGCCTGGCCCTGGTGGTCATCATCATGATCGAGGTCCGGCGCAAGAACCTGCCCGCCTCCCGGGAGAAGGCCTCCTGGGGCGAGCGCTGGAAGAGCTTTAAGGTGGCCTTCTGGGGCTTCCTCATGCCGGTCATCATCCTGGGCGGCATCTATGGCGGCTTCTTCACCCCCACCGAGGCCGCGGCCGTGTCCGTTATCTACGGCCTGATCGTGGGCATCTTCATCTACAAGGAAGTCAAGCTCAAGGACATGTACGCCATCCTGGTGGACTCCGGCAAGAGCACCGCCAGCATCATGCTCATCATCGGCGCGGCGGCCCTGTTCTCTTACAGCTGCACCGTGTTCGGCATCTCCAAGGCTGCCCAGACCCTGCTGCTGAACATCTCCGGCAACAAGTACATCTTCCTGGTAGTCGTCAACATCATCTTCCTGATCGCCGGGTGCTTCGTGGACGCCAACTCCGCCATGTACATCTTCATCCCCATCATGTACCCCGTGGCCACCCAGCTTGGCATCAACCCCATCCACTTCGGCGTGCTCAGCACCGTGAACCTGGCCATTGGGCAGGTGACCCCGCCCGTGGGCGTGAACCTGTTCGTCGCCATCGGTCTGGCCGAAAAGCTGGAGAACATCAAGGACAAGACCCGCGTGACCATCATGAGCATCTCCAAGGCCGTCTGGCCCATGATCGT
>CANRNA010000121.1 GCA_947631805.1 uncultured Oscillospiraceae bacterium
AGCGACCATCTGCTGGCGGAGGGCGAGGACATCGCCGCCATGAGCACCGATGTGGAGGCGGGGACCTTTATCCAGGCACAGACCCCCACGGGGAACGAGGGACATCTGTCCGCCGACCTTCCGGAGGCGCTGCAGGACCTGGACGAGCTGCATATCCAGCTGAAGGTCAAGGGCTGCCCCGTGTACTACTACATGCAGCTGGACGGCCGGGCCTACTCCATGTTCGAGCAGAGCCAGAGCCAGGAACAGCTCGTACCGTTTACCATAAAAAACAGCGTCGATTGAAAGTCAAAGGCTTTCAATCGAGAGGGCTGCGGCCCGCCGCAGCGCGAAGCGTCCCCGTCCGGTCGGACGGGGACGTTCACGTTTGCGGGCCGATAAGAATGATTTCCGAGGTACACGCCCCCGGAAATCATGAACTGACTTTATTTGCGCCTGCGGGCGCAAACTCTGCGAGGCCCGCTATACTGTGGCCGGTACTACTGTAATAACCCTTTCGCCTGCTTGCCGGTCAGGTGGTCGATGGCGATCTCAAAGCAGGCCACACGGGCCATGTCCTTTTCCACCTCCGCCCGGACCTTGTCCGGCACGGGGTTATACTTAAAGCCCAAGTCATAGACGGCCCTGGCCGCCTCGTCCCCCTCCAGGAGCCGGGCCCGGCCGAAGGCGACGACGCTTTTATAGTAGGTGGCGAACTGGTCCGGGACCACCTCGTCCCGGTCGATGACGCAAAAGCACACCTTCCCGTCCCGGGCGATGGCGTCGAACTTGTGGCCCGCCTGGGCACAGTGGAAATATATCCGCCCGTCCCGGTAGACGTAGTTCAAGGGCACGGCGTAAGGGTAGCCGTCGTCCCCGTGGACGGCCAGAATGCCGGTCTGCCCCCGGCAGAGGATGTCCTCCGCCTCGGCCTGGGAGAGCTGCTGGCGGCTGCGCCGCATGGGCCGAAAGCTCATCTCAGCCCTCTACCAGCGCCTTGGTGTCCCGGGCGATGACCAGCTCCTCGTTGGTGGGGATGACCATGACCTTGATCTTGCTGTCGGCGGTGGAGATGAAGGTCTCCTCCCCCCGCTTGGCGTTGCAGTTGGGGCAGATGCTCACGCCCAGCCAGCCCAGGTACTGGCAGATGCCCGCCCGGCAGGCGCTGTCGTTCTCGCCCACGCCCGCGGTGAAGATGATGCCGTCCACGCCGTTCATGGCCGCGGCGTAAGCGCCGATGGTCTTGGCCACGGCGTACTGGAACATCTCCAGGGCCAGAGCGGCCCGGCCGTTGCCTTCGCCCGCGGCCTTGGTCAGGTCGCGGAAGTCGGAGCTGACGCCGGATACCCCCAGCACGCCGGACTTCTTGTTCAGCTCGTTGGTGACGGTCTTCAGGTCCTTGCCGGTGTTCTGGCACAGGTAGTCGGGGATGGATACGTCGATGTCGCCGCAGCGGGTGCCCATGGGCAGTCCCGCGATGGGAGTGAAGCCCATGGAGGTGTCCACGCTCTTGCCCCCGTCGATGGCGCAGATGGAGCTGCCGTTGCCCATGTGGCAGGAGATGAGCTTGAGCTCCCCGATGGGCCTGCCCATCATCTGGGCGGCCCGGGCGGACACGTACCGGTGGCTGGTGCCGTGGAAGCCGTAGCGGCGGACCTTCAGGTCCGTGTAATACTCGTAGGGGATGGCGTACATATAGGCCTTGCCGGGCATGGTCTGGTGGAAGGCGGTGTCGAATACGGCCACCTGGGGCACGTCGCCCATCACGGCCTTGCAGGCGTTGATGCCGGTGATGTTGGCCGGGTTATGCAGGGGGGCCAGGGGGACGCACTCCTCGATGGCGGCCAGGACCGCGTCGTCGATGACCACGGACTGGGCGAACTTCTCGCCCCCGTGGACCACCCGGTGTCCCACCGCGCCTATCTCGTCCATGCTGGCCACCACGCCGTATTCGGCGCTGGTCAGCTTGTCCAGCACCGCGGCGATGGCCTCGGTGTGGGTGGGCAGGGCCACGTCCTGGTCGAAAACGGGCTTGCCGTTCTGGGGCTGATGCTTCAAATGGCCGTCGATGCCGATGCGCTCGCACAGACCCTTGGCCAGAAGGGCCTCGCTGTCCATGTCCAGGAGCTGGTATTTCAGGGAGGAACTGCCGCAGTTGATGACAAGAATTTTCATGATAGCCGCCTTTCGTCTTGTAAAAAAATGAAAATCGTGTAAAATGATACCGTAGACGCTGTCCTTATTTTAACGCATTTTCACGAAAACGCAAGAGGAACTGTGCGATGAACGTTATCGGCGTGGTGGGGGAATTCAATCCCTTCCATTTGGGACATTACGAGCACTTTCAAAAGAGCCGGGCCCTTCTGGGCCAGGACGCGCCTATCCTGTGCGTGATGAGCGGGGACTTCGTCCAGCGGGGCGGTCCGGCCTGCTTCGACAAGCACGTCCGGGCCCGGATGGCCGTCCAGTCCGGGGCGGACCTGGTGCTGGAGCTGCCCCTGCCCTGGTGCACCGCCTCGGCGGAGCGGTTCGCCCTGGGGGCGGTGGGCCTGCTGGACGGGCTGGGGGTGGTGACGCACCTGTCCTTCGGCAGCGAGGCGGGCCAGCTGGCCCCCCTGACGGCCCTGGCCATCGCGGCGGCGGACCGGGACAATCTGGATATGATAAAGGCCCGCATGGCCGCGGACGGCATCCCCTTCCCGGCGGCGCGGGAGATGGTCCTGCGGGAGCAGGTGGGTCCGGAGGCCCGGCTCTTGCAGACGCCCAACAACATCCTGGCGGTGGAATACTTAAAGGCGCTCATCGCCCTGGACGCGGCCATGGAGCCCGTGACCACCCGGCGCCGGGAGTCGGCCCACGACAAGCTCTCCGACGGGCGGATGCGCAGCGCTGCCCAGATCAGGGCCATGCTGGAGGCGGGGGAGGACGCCGCGCCCTTCATGCCCCCGGCGGCGGCAGCGGCGGCGGCGCGGGAGATGGCCGCCGGGCGGGGCCCCGTGACCATGGAGGGGCTGGAGCAGGGGCTCATGGCCCGGCTCCGGCTGCTGAGACAGGAGGACTTCCAGGCCCTGCCCGACGCCACGGAGGGGCTGGGCAACCGGCTGTATAAGGCCGTGAGGGAGGAAGGGACCGTGATGGGCGTGCTGGCGGCGGTGAAGACCAAGCGCTATCCCTTGAGCCGCCTGCGGCGGATGGTGATGTGCGCCGCCCTGGGCGTCCGGGCGGATATGGGCGGTAACAGACCGCCCTACGCCAGGGTGCTGGCCTCCACCGGCCGGGGGCGGGAGCTCCTGCGGCGGATGGACGGCAGGGCGGCCGTGCCCGTGGTGACGAAGCCCGCCTCTGCCAAGGACCTGCCCGAGCAAGCCCGAGAGATATTCACCCTCACCGCCGACGCCCGGGACCTTTACGTCCTGGGCCGGGAGGCGGCGGACAGCCGCCGGGGCGGCACGGACTGGCGGGCCAGCCCCGCCACGGAGCCGTGACGGGAGAGAACACAGCTGTGATACGGAGCTGCTATGGATGAAAAACTGACCCAAATCGAAGACCGGTACGAAAAGCTCTCCGCCCGGATGGAGGACCCGGATACCTACGGGGACCCGGGCGCCTACGCCGCCCTGGCCAAGGAGCGGCGGGAGCTGGAACCGGTGGTGGACGCCTGGCGGGAGCTGAAGCGCCTGCGGGCTGCCGCCGCCGAGGCGGAGGCGCTGCTGGAGGGGGAGACGGACCCGGACATGCGGGACCTAGCCAGGGAGGAGCTGGACGGGGCGAGGGCGGCCATGCCGGGGGCGGAGCTTGCCCTGAAGACCCTGCTGCTGCCCCGGGACCCCAACGACGGGAAGAACGTCATCGTGGAGATACGGGCCGGGGTGGGGGGCGAGGAATCCGCCCTGTTCGCCGCCAGCCTCTACAGGATGTACGCCATGTACGCCGAGCGGCGGGGCTGGAAGACCAGCATCGCCAATCTGAACGAGACGGACCTGGGGGGCATAAAGGAGATAAGCTTCATCCTGGAGGGGGAGGGGGCCTATTCCCGGCTGAAGTTCGAGAGCGGCGTCCACCGGGTCCAGCGGGTGCCGGAGACGGAGACCCAGGGCCGGGTCCACACCTCCACCGCCACGGTGGCGGTGCTGCCGGAGCTGGACGAGATGGAATTCCAGCTGGACATGAACGAGCTGCGCATCGACGTGTTCCGCTCCTCCGGGGCGGGGGGCCAGAAGGTGAACAAGACCTCCAGCGCCATCCGGGTGACCCATATCCCCACCGGCACGGTGGTGGAGTGCCAGGACGAGCGGAGCCAGTACAAGAACAAGGCCCGGGCCCTGGCCATCCTGGCCTCCCGGCTGGCGGAGGCGGAGCGGGAGCGGCAGGCGGCCAGCCGGGCCGACGAGCGGCGCAGCCAGGTGGGCACCGGCATGCGCAATGAGCGCATCCGCACCTATAATTTTCCCCAGGGGCGGGTCACCGACCACCGCATCGGCCTGACCCTGTATAAGATAGACGCGGTCATGGACGGGGACTTAGACGAGCTCATCGACGCGCTCATCACCGCCGACCAGGCGGAGCGGCTGCGGGAGGAGAGGACAGCCCCGGAGGAGGACGCATGATGCGAACAAAGATCATCCGCCGGGAGGAGGACCTGGACCAGGCGCTGGCGGTCCTTAGGGAGGACGGCCTTGCGGCGGTGCCCACGGAGACGGTGTATGGCCTGGCGGCCCCGGTGGGACCGGCGGTCCGGGCCGTATACGAGGTGAAGGGGCGGCCGGAGAGCAAGCCCCTGTCTGTGCTGGTGGGGGGACCGGAGGGCCTGGGGCTGTACGGAAAGGATGTCCCGCCCGCCGCCTACGCCCTGGCGGAGAGCTTCTGGCCGGGGCCGCTGACCATCGTGGTCACGGCGGGGCCGGATATCCCGGCGGATGTCCGGGCGGGGCTTGACACGGTGGGACTTCGGTGTCCGGCCCATCCCATGACCCTCTCTCTGGTGCGCAGGCTGGCCCGCCCCCTGGTGTGCCCCTCCGCCAATCCCTCCGGCTGCCCCAGCCCCAAGACGGCGGAGGAGGTCCTGGCCTATTTCGACGGGAAGATCGGGGCCGTGGTGGACGGCGGACCCTGCGGCGTGGGCCGGGAGAGCACCATCGTGGACCTGACCGTCACCCCTTACCGGATACTGCGCCAGGGGGCCCTTCCGGCGGAGGACATCCAGCGGGTCCTGGCCGGGAGCCTGAAGACCGTGGGAGTCACCGGGGGCACCGGGGCGGGAAAGACCACGGCGCTGGACTCCCTGCGGGATATGGGGGCCCTTGTCATCGACGCGGATAAGGTGTATCATGAGCTGTGCGGGAGCTGTCGGCCCATGCTGGAGGAGATAGCCGCCCGGTTCCCCGGCACGGTGAGAGAGGGCGTGTTGGAGCGAAAGACCCTGGGCGCGGTGGTGTTCTCCGACCCACAGGCCCTGATGGACCTGAGCGCCATCACGGACAAGTACGTGATAGGCGCCATCGACCGGATGCTGGCCGTCCACGCGGCGGCGGGGGGCAGATATGCCGCCATAGACGCTATCAACCTCATCGGCACCTCCCTGGAGGGAAAGCTCACCGCTCTGGTAGGGGTGCTGGCCCCGGAGGAGACCAGGGCCCGGCGGCTGGTGGCCCGGGAGGGCGTGACCATGGACTACGCCATGAAACGCATCCGGGCCCAGAAGCCCGACAGCTATTATATCGAGCGCTGCGACCACATCATCCACAATGACGGCAGCCGGGAACAGTTCCGGCGCGTCTGCGACCAACTATTTCATCACATCCTGGAGGACTGAACGGTATGGACGAGAAAAAGGAAGAG
>CANRNA010000122.1 GCA_947631805.1 uncultured Oscillospiraceae bacterium
ACCTCCGCCAGCACGGCGTTGGCCTCCGGGGAGCGGTTTTCCATGAGCCCCTCGATATTTTGACGCACCTTCGCCACAGCGCAGCCCTGGAACAGCTCGCCCAGCTGATAGAGTATCATCACGCTGGCGCCCTCGCTGGCTTCGCCGATGATGACCGAGGCCACGGCCACCACGCTCATGAGCAGGCTCTCGTCAAAAAGCCGCCTGCGGATGATGTTGGCCACGGCCCGGATAAACACGTCGTAGCCCGCGCACAGGATGGCCAGCACGTCCAGGACAAGGGACAGCCAGGGCACGGTGCCCTCGGCCACCAGGCCGCCGACGAAAAACACGCCGGAGGTGACCAGCCGCCAGACCATCACGGTGTCAAAGCCGTGGTGCTCATGGTGGTGTTCTGCCATGCAGTCGTCACAGGTGCAGTCGTGGCCGTGGCCGGAGACGGCCTCCTTTATCTCCCGTATAAAGCCCATGGACTCAGGCCTTGCCGCTGCAGCCGAGCACGTCCACCAGCTTGTGGCGCACCAGCTCCTTGATATTGGCACGGGCGGGCTTCAGGTACTCGCGGGGGTCGAACTTGTCGGGGTGCTCGTCGAAGAACTGGCGGATGGTGCCGGTCATGGTCAGGCGCAGATCGGAGTCGATGTTGATCTTGCACACGCTCATGGTGGCCGCCTTGCGCAGCTGCTCCTCGGGAATGCCGATGGCGTCGGGCATCTTGCCGCCGTGGGCGTTGATCATCTGCACGTAGTTCTGGGGCACGGAGGAAGAGCCGTGGAGCACGATGGGGAAGCCGGGCAGCCGCTTGGACACCTCTTCCAGCACGTCGAAGCGCAGAGGAGGCGGCACAAGGATGCCCTTCTCGTTGCGGGTGCACTGGGCGGCGGTGAACTTATACGCGCCGTGGCTGGTGCCGATGGCGATGGCCAGGCTGTCGCAGCCGGTCTTGGAGACGAATTCCTCCACCTCTTCGGGGCGGGTGTAGGAAGAGTCCTCGGCGGACACCTTCACCTCGTCCTCCACACCGGCCAGGGTGCCGAGCTCGGCCTCCACCACCACGCCGTGGTCGTGGGCGTACTCCACCACCTTGCGGGTGATCTCGATATTCTTGGCAAAGGGCTCGCCGGAGGCGTCGATCATCACGGAGGTGAAGCCGCCGTCGATGCAGCTCTTGCAGGTCTCAAAATCGGGGCCGTGGTCCAGGTGGAGCACGATGGGTATCTCCGGGCACTCGATGACGGCCGCCTCCACCAGCTTCACCAGATAGGTGTGGTTGGCATAGGCCCGGGCGCCTTTGGACACCTGGAGGATGACGGGAGCGTGCTCCTCGCGGCAGGCCTCGGTGATGGCCTGGAGGATCTCCATGTTGTTGACGTTGAAGGCGCCGATGGCATAGCCGCCGTCATAGGCCTTCTTGAACATTTCAGTGGAAGTTACCAGAGGCATAGTAAAAGACTCCTTTTACAATATTTTTGCATGGCCTTTATTTTACCGCAGATTTATGCTATAATCAACCAAAACATTATTTTTTGGAGGGAAAAATCATGGCAGACAAACTTGTAGGCGCCTGCGTCATAGGCCAGTCCGGCGGACCCACCTCGGTCATCAACGCCAGCGCCTATGGCGCGATCAGCGCGGCCCTGGCCGCGGAAGAGATCACCCAGGTCCTGGGCGCCGACCACGGCATCACCGGCGTGCTGAACGACAAGCTCTACGATATGGGACAGGAGGACCCTCAGGAGCTGGAATACCTGAAGAACACCCCCTCTTCCGAGCTGGGCTCCTGCCGGTACAAGCTGGCGGACCCGGAGACGGACGACACCGACTATAAGCGCATCCTGGAGGTCTTCCAGAAGCACAATGTCCGCTATTTCTTCTACAACGGCGGCAACGACTCCATGGACACCTGCGACAAGATCAGCCGCTACATGTCCCATTCCGGCTGGGAGTGCCGGGTGATGGGCATCCCCAAGACCATCGACAACGACCTGTACGGCACCGACCACTGCCCGGGCTTTGCCTCCGCGGCGAAATATATCGCCACCAGCGCCATGGAAGTGGCCAAGGACAGCCGGGTCTACCCCACCGGCCAGGTGACCATCATGGAGATCATGGGCCGTCACGCCGGCTGGCTGGCCGGTTCCGCCGCTCTGGCGACGGCCTTCGGCTGCGGGCCGGACCTGGTGTATCTGCCGGAGGTGGACTTCGACATGGAGGCCTTCCTCAGCGACGTGGACCGCATTTATAAGCAGAAGCGCTCCTGCCTGGTGGCCGTGTCCGAGGGCCTGCACTTCGCCGACGGCACCTTTGTCTCCCAGGCCAAGACCAGCGCCACCGACGGCTTCGGCCACGCCCAGCTGGGCGGCCTCGCCACCCGTCTGGCCGCCGAGGTGAAGGAGCGCACCGGTGCGAAGGTCCGCCCCATCGAGCTGAGCCTGCTCCAGCGCTGCGGCGCCCACCTGGCCTCCGCCACCGACGTGGAAGAGGCGGAGATGGCCGGTCGTGAGGCCGTGGAGGCCGCCGTGGCCGGTGAGACCGGCAAGATGGTGGCCTTTGAGCGCACCTATGACAAGATCGGCCAGTATGTGTGCCGCCCCATCCTCCTGCCCCTCACCGCCGTTGCCAACGCGGAGAAGAAGGTGCCGCTGGAGTGGATAACCCCCGAGCACAACTTCGTCACCGACGAGTTCATCGACTATGTGATGCCCCTCATCCAGGGCGATCCCGTCCGCTACACGGAAAACGCCCTCCCCCGCTACGCCAAGCTGAAAAAGGTCCTGGCGTAAGAGAACAACAACTGCAAATGACCGGCCGGGATTTTCCGGCCGGTCACATTTTCCGCTGGTGGTTACTTTCTCTTGTCGAACGCCGGGTTCACCGCGTACACGTTGCGCTGGTCCATCTTGGCCGTGGCGATGCCCATGGCCTCGCCGAAGCGCTGGAAGTGGACCACCTCGCGCTCCCGCAGGAAGCGGATGGCGTCTATCACGTCCGGGTCATCCGCCATGCGCAGGATGTTGTCGTAGGTCACCCGGGCTTTCTGCTCTGGTACGACTTCATAAAGACAACTTAAAAGTTCCAGTGTATCTCGATGGGCACGTCCCGCGTGCCGGGGATGCGCTTGCCCACGGTGACGTAGTCGATCAGTACCTCCACGGTCTCCCGGTCCAGGTGCTCCATGCTGGTGTACTGCTCGATCAGTACCCGGCGGTCGTCGCCCGCGGCGATTCGTTTTTCAATAGATTCGATCTGCTTTTCTGCGTCGGCTGCGGCCAGTTCCAGCCGCTTGCGTTCCTCGGTGAAATCCCGTGACATTTCCAGATAATCGCCCTCGGACAGCAGACCCTTTACCTTATCCAGATAAAGGCCCCGGATGCCCTTGGTGTACTCTGCGATCCGCTTTTGATTTGCCGTTATCTCAGACTGTAGGTGTAATTTTTGTTCTTGCAGGTCTGTGCAAAACTCGATCTGCCTGGCCAGTTCGTCCTTGTCCAGATACTCCGCCGTCAGCCGGTCCAGCTCCGCCAGCGCCATCTGTTCCAGCTTGTCAACGGAGATGAACGCGCCCTCGCATGCGTCCTTTGAAATATAGCGAGTGCAGCATTGCAGGTAGTGGCGGCCCCGGCTCTTGGACGAGCGCATGACGTAACCACAGCCAGCGCACCGAACTTTTCGGGCAAACGGCCCTATTTTGCCGGAGTCAAAGGGCTTGGCCCGCTGCTCCCGAATGGCCTTTACCGCGTCCCACAGCGGCCGGTCGATGATGGGCTCATGGGTGCCCTCCACTACATACCACCGGTCTTTGGGGCGCGGGCGGCACTGCTTCGTCTTATAGGAAACACTGCCGTACTTGCCCTGTACCATGTTGCCGATGTACATCTCGTTTTCCAGCATGTCCGCAATGGCGAAGTATTTCCAGAGGGTGCTGTTCTTCGTAGCTGGCTGTCTATAGCGCAGACCATGCAGGCGCTTGTACTCCGTGGGGTTCGGTACGCCCCGGTCGTTGAGCATCCGGGCGATGGCGGTCTTGCCGTAGCCCTGGGCATAGAGGGTGAACACCTCCCGGACAACGGCGGCGGCCTCCTCGTCGATAATAAGGTGTCCTTTTTGGTCGGGGTCTTTTTTGTAGCCGTAGAGGGCAAAGGCTCCGATGTGAAAGCCGTTTTCCCGGCGGCTGGTCAGCACGCTGCGGATGTTCTCGGACATGTCCTCCAGATACCACTCGTTCACCAGCCCGTTGATTTGGCGGGATTTCTTGTTGCCCTTGTTGGCGGTGTCGGCGTTGTCCACGATGCTGATGAAGCGGATGCCCCAGAGTGGAAAGAGGCCGTGTATGTACTTCTCTACCAGCTCCAGCTCACGGGTAAAGCGGGATTGGGTCTTGCAGAGAACGATGTCAAATCTCCGCTGCTCCGCGTCCCGCAAAAGCCGGTTGAACTCCGGCCGCCGCCGGTCCGCCCCGGTGTAGTCGTCGTCAGAGTAGATGTTGTAAAGCTCCCACCCCTGCTCCATGACGTATTGCAGCAGCATGGTCTTTTGGTTTTGGATACTGCCCGAGTCATCGGTCACAAATCGTTTATTTCTATCTTCTTCGGATAAGCGGCAATATATAGCCGCTTTCATAGCCCGCACCGGTCATCGCCCGGACCCCGCTCATGGACATAGGCGCGCTCTTTCTCCCGCCTGTTGATAAGTTCTATCCATTTTGCCATGAAGTCATCTCGGCTGACCGTCTCTTCCCCGTTTTTAAAAACGCTCCTGCATATCGGTACGTGCTGTTGGTTTTCTGTCAAATAGGCTTGCTCCTTTCCGTGTATGGCAGTACAGCCTATGAGGCTGCCCCTGCCGTCTATTACGACAACGGATGGGCGAGCGGTGGAAATAGCGGTGAGACATCTTTCCGGGACGATAACCGGATTGATGAATGGAGCCCGGTATGGTACAATGACCCTATATTCCTGTAGGAGTGGAAGCGCGGTCTATGAGTGATTGGTTCACTGTCGAGGAAATCGACACGGATACTTACGCGATCAGCGAGTATAAGCACTGGGAAGAAACACACTGCTATCTTCTCTGCGGAACAGACAGAGCAATTCTGATTGATACCGGCTTGGGCGTCGCAAGCATTCGGGAAGTGGTGGATGACCTTACCACACTCCCCGTCATGGCGGTCACCACCCATGTCCATTGGGACCATATCGGCGGACACAAGTACTTTGACAATGTTGCAGTGCATGAAGCGGAGACAGATTGGCTTTCTGTCAGGTTTCCGATACCATTGTCAGTGGTCAAGAACAATCTGACGCGTGAGCCCTGTGATTTTCCCAGCGGCTTTTCTATTGACAACTACGAGGTTTTTCAAGGAGCGCCGCAAAGAATCCTGCACGACGGTGACTGTCTCAATCTAGGTCATAGGCATTTAACAGTCATACATACGCCCGGACACTCTCCCGGTCATTGCTGTTTCTATGAGGCGGAGAGAAAATATCTGTATTCCGGAGACTTGATTTATAGAGGCTGTCTCGATGCGTTTTATCCGTCCACCGACCCGCAGAAATTCTGGCAGTCTGTGAAGAAGGTCCAGAAGCTCGATATAGCGAGGATCATGCCTGGCCACTATCAGCTGAATATCCCTGTAGACCTGATCGATAGAATAGAAAATGGATTCAGCGATTTGTCGGCTTCCGGCAAGCTGAAACAGGGAAACGGCATATTCGATTTTGGAGATTTCCAAATCCATATCTAAGCTCATGATTTCCGGCGCATGGCCTCCGTCAAGGCCCGGCCAGCCGAAGGCA
>CANRNA010000123.1 GCA_947631805.1 uncultured Oscillospiraceae bacterium
CCCTTCCGTCGGTCAGAGGTCTTTCGCCGCTCACGCCGCGGCGTCCAGCATGGAGCTGATGAATATCCCATACCCCCTGGTGGGGTCGTTGACCAGCACATGCGTCACCGCGCCCACCAGCTTTCCGTCCTGGATGATGGGGCTGCCGCTCATGCCCTGGACGATGCCGCCTGTCCTGGCCAGCAGGTCCGGGTCCGTCACATGGACCACCAGGTCCCGGCCGCTCCCGGCGGCGATGCCGGTGCGGGATATCTCCACGTCGTACTCCTCTATCTCCTGCCCGGCCACGCAGGCCAGCACAGTGGCCGGGCCCTTGTGCACATCCTCCGGCCCGCCCACGGGCATGGGGGAGCGCAGCGTGCCCAGGCTGCCGGTGATGACGCCGAAGATGCCCCGGGCGGTGTTGCTGTTGATGCACCCTATCACGGCCCCAGGGTCAAAGCTGCCCGCCAGCTCCCCCGGAGAACCGGCCGCGCCCCGCTTCACGTCCACGATCTGGGCCCGGCACACGTCGCCCTCCGCCACCGGAAGCAACACGCCCGTCTCCACATCGTTCACGCCGTGGCCCAGGGCCCCGAAGGCCCCTGTGTCCGGGTCTATATACGTCACCGTGCCGATGCCCGCCACGCCGTCCCGCAGCCACAGTCCCAGGCGCAGGCCGCCGTTCGTCTCCCGGGCGGGGCACACGTCAAAGCTCCTGGTCCTGCCATCCCGCTGGACCGTGACCCTGGCCGGGCCCCCGTCCAGCCGCTCCACGGCCCCGATGAGCTCCGCGGCGCTCTCCACCGACTGGCCGTCCACGGCCAGGATGATGTCGCCGCTTTTCAGCCCCGCGTCTCCGGCGGGACGCACGGTCCCGTCCGCCGTCTGTACCTCGGTGACGCCCGCCACCAGCACGCCCTTCATCTGCATCTGTATGCCAACTGTCTCTCCCACGGGGATGAGCGCCCCGTCCGCGTAAGCCGTCACCGTACAGACGGCCGTCATTATCCACACGGCGGCTATCATCCGCAGCCGCGCAAACCATCGCTTTCCCATATATATCCTCCCGTCTTTCTGCCGGCCCTTTCAGTATGCGAGAAAGCGGGCCATAAAACCGCGCTAAAATATCTCTTTGCTTCCACCTGCCCGCCGGACCGCGCCGCCGGGCCTTTTGACGGACAAAGACAATTTTTGACGATCGCTCCGGCCTCTCCACATCTTTTTATATCCTTTCCCGGCGGTGGGAAAATAGCATGGCAATTTTTGCGCCGCGTCTGGGAATAAATAACCATAATTCAGTATTTATTATATTATGTAATCTATATTGCGCAAAAACAGGCATGGCCGAAGCCATGCCTGTTCGTTTTGTTCCTGTATCTGCTCTTGACTTACCAGATGCCGACACGGTCCTCGGGGGCCACATACATGCCGTCGCCCTCCTGGACGTCAAAGGCCGTATAGAAGGCGTCGGTGAGGCTGGCCACCGCGTTGGCCCTGACAGCGTCGGGGGAGTGAGAGTCGATGCGGATCAGGTAATCGAAATACTCCGGAGACTCCTTCATGGCCCACACACGGGCCCAGGCGGAGAACAGCTCCCGCAGGTCCTCCGGGTCGTCGCCGCACAGCTCCGAGACGCAGTGGAGGCCGCCCAGGTCGGCGATGTTCTCGGTGAGGGTCAAATTCCCGTTGACGGTGACGCCGTCCAGCACCTCGTAGTTGTCGTAGAACGCGACGATCTCCTCCTGGAGGGCCGTGAAGGCGGCGAAGTCCTCCTCCGTCCACCACATGTTCAGGTTGCCGTTTTCATCGAAGTTAGCGCCGGAGCTGTCAAAGGCGTGGGTCAGCTCGTGGCCGATGACCGCGCCGATGGCGCCCAGATGGGCCGCCCGGCTGTCCTCCGGGTCAAAGAAGGAGCCACGAAGGATACCGGCGGGGAACACGATCTCGTTGGCGCTGGGGTTATAATAGGCGTTCACGGTCTGGGGCGTCATATCCCAGGCGGTCTTGTCCACCTCCTGGCCCACCAGGCTCAGGCCGTAGGCGGTGGCGGCCCGGTACATATTCAGCTGGTTTTCGATAAGGCTCCCGCCGTCCGCCGGGGACACATACTCCACGTCGTCCAGATAGGCCACGAAGTCATAGCTGTCGGGATAGCCTATCTTCACGGTCATGGTGTCCAGCTTCTTCTTGGCGGCGGCCTTGGTCTCGTCGCTCATCCAGTCCAGCTCGTCGATACGCCCGGAGAACCAGTCCAAAATCTCGTTGACGATCTCAAGCACTTCCTGCTTGCTCTCCTCAGGGAAAAACTTCTCCACGTATATCTTGGCAAAATCCCACTCCAGATCGGCCTGGACCGCGTCCTTGGCCGCCTCGGGCAGCTCCTTGGGGGTGACGCCGTTCATGGCGGCGGAGAAATCCAGCGCCGCCTGCCGGAAGTCCATGGTCAGATAGGAGGCCATATCCTTCAGCAGCGTGGCGGTGGAGAAGTCCTTCAGCACAGGCAGATTGTCCTCGGTGAGCACCTGGCCGATGGCCTCCAGCTGGCCCGGGTCCACCACCAGGGTCTGCTCAACGCCGCTCACGCCGAACTTCTCCAGCACCGGCTCCATATCGACGGTGGGCAGCAGCGCGGCCACGTCGTCCATGCTCATGGGGATGTACGCCTTGGAATAGTCGTACATATCCTCCTGGGCCAGCGTGGACGCGGCAAGCTCCGTCTGCAGGGCGAATACGCTCTCCGTCTTCTCGGCGGCCTCCTCCTCGCTCAGACCGTACAGCACGAACAGCTCGGTGACGAACTGCTTATACAGGTCCCAGTAGGGGGACATGCTCTCGTCCTCCAAATACTCCTTGCCCAGTCCCAGGTCGGCCTGGCCCACAAAGACGGTGTAGTGGGTGGAGTCATACAGGTCCGGCCCCGGAGAGAAGGACAGCATGCTCGCAAAGCCCACCTCGCCGCACAGAGTGGCCAGAGCCTCTATGTATTCCTGCACGGTCTGGGCCTGGTCGATGCCGTCAAAATAGGGCTGCAAAGGCTCGATGCCGACGGCGTTGCGGCTGTCCTCGTCCACATAGGACAGGTACAGGTCCGCTATTTTCTGCTCGGGGGTGCCCTTCTCGTACGTACCGGCGTTGGCGACGCACTCGTCCACGATCTCGCTCAGCGCCTCGGATATGCGCAGATCGTTCTCGGTGAAGCCGTCCCAGGCCGCGTAGCCCACCGGTATCTCCACCTCATGCAGGGTGTCGAAGTTCACATACCCATACAGGTCATCCTCCGGCTCGGGCCTGGTCTCCGGCAGGAAGTCCAGCACCTCGGCAGCGTCCTCTTCCCCCTCGGCGGCAAAGGCCGTGCCGCAGCAGCCCAGCGCCAGCAGCGCCGCCAGAACAAGGGACAGTATACGTTTTCCTCTCATCTTAACATCCTTTCCGCGGCGGTCTCCCGCCGCCCGTCATAGCGCGGGGCCGGTATATGCCCCGCCTTTTCGGATTATACTCGCATCCGCCGGAAAAAACAATAACAACAATAATTCTACCCGCCCTATCCGAGCGCCGCCGTCAGCGGTTCCGTGACCGCGCCGTACACCTCCGGCGGGAGCGCCAGGGACCCCAGCGCGGACAGGATATGGGCAAGATCGCTCTCCCTCTGCACGATGTCGTTTATCCTCGTTTTCAGCTCGTAGGATATCTGGGCCCGGGAGAGGATCTGGAACACCTCCTCCTTCGGGTCCGGGTCCGCCGTCTCGGCGGAAAACCGCACCGTGAAGCCCTCCCGGCCCGGGGCGAGCTCAAAGCACAGCGTCCGGGTGCTCTCGTCGTAGCGCCACCCCTCCGCGTCCACGAAGCGGGGCGCCCCCACGCCCATGACGCTGACGCGATAGCGCCGTGCCGGGGGGACGCACTCCCTGTCCCCGGACAGGGCAGCGGTGAGCTCCGCCGTCTCCCCCCAGCGCAGGGAAAAGGCCGTGACGGCAGGCTCGGACCCGTACACGCCCCTGTCCTCGTACATCTCGAAGCGTCCGTCCGCTCCGGGCCAGACCAGAAGGTCTATGAGCTCCGGGTTTTCCGCGCCGTTATGGGGCGCCGCCCCGTCCAGGGGTATGACGGCCCCGGCGGGGACAAGCACGGGGATATGCCGTATATCCCGGTAGAGCCCCAGCCGTCTGCCCCCCGTGTATCGGCGGCCGTTGAAGAAGTCGTAAAACACCCCCTCGGGCAGCCATGCGTCAAAGCGGCCAAGCAGGGTATCCCTGTCGGCGGGGGCGGTGATGGGGCAGGCGATCATGCTGGTGCCGAACCAGTACTCGTTGGGCACCAGGTAGGCCTCCGGGCGGTCGATGTCGTAGTACATGGGCCGCACCAGGGGCAGGCCCTCCCGGTGGGTCAGCCAGTTCATGGAATAGAGATAGGGAATGAGCCTGTGGCGCAGTCGCAGATGCTCCGTCATGGCCCGCTCCGCCTCCATGCCGTACTTCCACGGCTCCTTTCCCATGAAGGCGTTGTCCGTGCTGTGCAGGCGCATGATGGGCGAGAACACGCCGTATTCCACCCACCGGGCCGTCAGCTCGTCGTCCCGGCGTCCCCCCTGGTGGCCGCCGATGTCGTGGCTCCACCAGGTGTAGCCCACGTTGGAGGCCGCGGCGGTGAAATAGGGCTGGAAGTCCAGAGACTGCCAAGTGTTAAACGAATCCCCGGAAAAGCCGATGGGGTACCGGTGGCTCCCCACCCCGGCGTACCGGGAGAAGGTCATGGGCCAGCGCCCGTCCCGGCCGCTGTCCAGATAGTGCAGGTGGTTGAGCATCCACAGCGGGTCGATGCCCGGCACCGCCGAGTGGGTACCCTGCTGCCAGTCCACCCACCAGAAATCCACGCCCTGGTCCTCCAGCGGGTGGTGGAGGTATTTGAAATAGGCGTCCATATAGGTCCTGTCCGTGACCTCAAAGGGGATGCGCTCCCCCGCCGCCGGGTCCAGGCCCATGGCCTGGGCCACCTGGGGATAGGCCCGCTCATGGGCCCCCACCCCCTCCGAGGGGTGGACGTTCAGCGTCACCCGAAGCCCCCGCCTGTGGAGATCGTCCAAAAACCGCTCCGGGTCCGGGAACAGCTCGCTGTTCCAGGTGTACCCCGTCCAGCCGCTGCCGCACCGGGGCGGCAGGCGGGTGGGGTGCCAGTCCATATCCACCACCGCCACGCTCAGGGGGATGTCCCTGGCGCGGAACTGCTCCATGAGCGCGAGATAACTCTGCTCGGAGTACTTGTGGAACCGGCTCCACCAGTTGCCCAGCGCGAACCGGGGCAGCAGGGGCGGCTGGCCGCTCAGGCGGAAGAAGTCCCGCAGGCAGCCCATGTAATCGTGGCCATAGCCGAAGAAATAGAGGTCCTGCACCCCCTCCGGTCTGGGCCCGGCCCACATATCCTCCCCGATGAGCGCCGTGCGGCTGTCATCCAGGACCGTGTAGCCGTTCAGGCTCATGAGCCCGCTCTCCAGGGGTATCTTCCCGTCTGCCATGTCCAGGGTCCTGGCCGTGCCCCCCAGGTCCCATATCTTATCCCCGTACCGCCAGCAGTAGGCAAAGCCGTGGGCCGGATCCGATATCTCCACCCGCAGCCCCTCCGGGGAGAAGGGCCCTCCGTCGTAAAAAAGGCACAGTCTGCCTGTGTCAACGACCGTGACGTCCCCCCGCTTTTCCGTCCTGAACGCCGGGACGGGAAAGTTCCGGCATATAACCGTCTGGGTCGCGCTGTCCGTAAAGCGCCCCGCCGGGTCGTGCTCCAGGCGCAGCAG
>CANRNA010000124.1 GCA_947631805.1 uncultured Oscillospiraceae bacterium
ATGTTCAGCAGCATGCCGATGATGCCGATGATGATGATGTACATCAGCATGGGCGCCGACTCAAAGGTGCCGGACAGAGCGCGGATGCGCATGCCGAGGCCCGCCTGGGCGCCGGTGGATTCGGCGGCCAGCAGGGTGGTCAGGCCCGCGCCCAGGCCCAGGCGCACGGCGGTGATGATGAAGGGGACCGTGGCCGGGAGGGTGATGCGGAAGAAGATGTCCATGTCCTTGGCCCCCAGGACCCGGGCCGCCTTCACCAGCGTGGTGTCGATGTTGGCGATGCCGCCGTAGATGGTCACGCACATGGTCATGAAGGTGCATATCCAGATCAGGATGATGGCCGGGGTCTTGCCCACGCCCACCATGATCACGATCAGGGGCGCGTAGGCAAGAGCGGGGATGTTCCGGATGAAGTTGATCCAGGGCATGAGTATCTTCTGCACCGGGGTGTACCAGGCCATGAGGAATGCCACGGGAATGGCGGTGACGAAGCCAAGGCCGAAGCCTGCGGCCACGCAGATCATGCTGCTGCAGAAGTCCTTCCACAGCACCTTCCGCTCAACGGCCATCTTGGGGAAGGACTCAATGAAGGTCTTGCCGATGAAGGGGAAGCTGCGGCCTGTGGACTTGCCCAGACTGAGCAGATACCACACCACGAGGGCCACGGCCAGGGAGATCAGGAGCCAGACCTTGTTGCTCAAGGGCTTTTTCTTGATCTTTTCGGGCTTTTTCTCATTCAAGTCGCATCACTCTTTTCTTTCCAAATTTTGCTGTTCCGCTGTCCTCTCCCGCCGGAGAAGGGACCCAAAAGAGCATAGAAGTATGATATCACAATTATGACTTATGCGCAAGAGACAGTTGCGCTGATTTTTGTATAAAATGCTCTATTTGCGATTTTTTCGGCGCGAAAATGTAAAAAAACTCTGAAAAAGATGCGGAGGCTTTGGCTGTTCTTGACAAGAGGCAGGGCCCCTTGCTAGAATGGGGATATCCATAACCACAGAGAAAAGGAGACGCCATGGACTATTTCAATATCCCGGCCCGGGAGCTGGGCGAGGGCGCCAGGATACCCCTGCGGGTGCTGGGGGACTCCGGCGAGGTGTTTTATGAGCTGGCTCTGGAGATGGTGAACGCCATCCGGGAGAGCAACGCCGCCGGGCGGCGGACCGTGTTCATCTGCCCGGTGGGACCGGTGGGGCAGTACCCGGTGTTCGTGCGCCTGGTGAACCGGGAGGGCCTGAGCCTGAAAAACTGCTGGTTTTTCAACATGGACGAATATCTGAACGACGACGGGACCTACATCGACCAGGACAGCCCCCTGTCCTTCCGGGGCTTCATGGCCAAAAACGTGTACGGTAAAATAGACCCGGCGCTGCTCATGCCGCCGGAGCAGCGGCTGTTCCCCGACCCGGCCGACCCGGGAAAGGTGGACAGGCTCATCGACCAGCTGGGCGGGGTGGACGTGGCCTTCGGCGGCATCGGCATCAACGGCCACCTGGCCTTCAACGAGGCCAGGGACGACATGACCCCCGACCAGTTCGCCGCCCAGGGCACAAGAGTGCTGACCATGAGCCCGGAGACCCGCACGGCCAACGCCATCGGCGACCGGGGCGGGGCCATAGATGCCATGCCCTCCAAGGCCGTCACCATCGGCATCCGGCAGATACTGTCGGCTAAAAAGGTGCGGCTGGGGGTGTTCCGCCCCTGGCACCGGGCGGTGGTGCGCCAGGCGGCCTACGGGCCGGTGACGGCCCACTTCCCGGCCAGCCTGCTGCAAAACCACCCGGACGCGGTCATATTTGTCAACAACGTGGCCGCGGAGCAGGCCTTCTGAGATGGAGAGCGTGCTTTTCCGGGACGGCCGCATCTATGAAAACGGCCGGTTCCGGCGGGGGGACCTGCTGGTGGCGGACGGCCGGATAGCCGACCCAGAGCAGGTCCCGCCCGGCCCCTGCCGGACGGTGGACCTGGCGGGGCGGATGCTGGTGCCGGGGTTCATAGACATCCACACCCACGGGGGCGGCGGGGTGGACGTGAACGCCGCCGACGGGGAGGGCTTTGCCAAAATATCCCGGTTTTTCGCCGCCCAGGGGACCACGGGCTGGCTGTGCAGCATCCTGACGGACACGCCGGAGCGCACCCTCTGGTCCATTGCCCAGGCGCGGGCCGCCATGGACGGGCCCGTGACCGGGGCGAGGCTGCTGGGTATCCACCTGGAGGGGCCCTTCCTGGCCCCGGCCTATAAGGGGGCCATGCCGGAGAGTTTGCTCCGGGCGGGGGATACGGCCCTGTTTCGCCGGTACCAGGACGCCGCGGGGGGCGGGGTGAAGTACATCACCGTGGCCCCGGAGGTGCCCGGCGTGGTGGAGATGATAGGCCATATCGCCGGAGAGGTGACCGTGGCCATCGGCCACTCCGGGGCGGACTATGAAACGGCCATAGCGGCCATAGACGCCGGGGCGCGGGCCGCCACCCATACCTTCAACGCCATGGGCCTTTTCCACCAGCACCGCCCGGCCATCATGGGAGCCGTGCTGGAGCGGGACGTGTTTTGCGAGGCGATATGCGACGGGCGGCACCTCCATCCCGGCACGGTGCGGATGCTCCTGGCCTGCAAGGGCTGGGACAGGGTGGTGGCCGTCACCGACTCCATCCAGGCGGCGGGCCTGCCCGACGGCCGTTACAAGCTGGGGGTCAACGACGTGGTGGTCCGGGAGGGGGACGCCCTTCTGGCGGACACCGGCGTGCGGGCCGGGTCCACATTGACCACCGGCCAGGCGCTGAAAAATCTCGTCCGGTTCACGGGCCAGAACGTGGAGCGGGTGCTGCCCCTTTTGACGGCAAACCCCGCCCGGCTGCTGGGCCTGGCGGGGAAGGGGGCCATAGCCCCCGGCATGGACGCCGATTTGGTGGTGCTGGACGAGGCGCTGGACGTGCGGGCCACCTTCGTGGGAGGCCAGCAGGTCTGGGGGACGTAAAGGATAAAAAAGAAAACCGGCGCGGCGCTCGGAATGAGCGCCGCGCCGTCGGTCTGCTTTTACGCGGTCTGATGGGCCCGGCCCAGGGCGATGGACTTCCACTTCCCGGAGCGGTAGCGCATGGCCATCAGGCCGGTGCGGATGCACTGGTCGGCCACCAGGGCTATCCACGCCCCCCACAGGCCCAGGTGGAAGACGTTTATCAGCACGGTGCACAAAATGGTCCGGATGCCCAGCACCGTCACCGCGATGGCAATGGCCGGGAAGCGGGTGTCCCCCGCGCCCCGAAGGCCGCCTGCCACGATGAACTGGTCGGCCTGGAAGGGCTGGCTGGCCGCCAGCAGATAGAGGATGGGCGCGCCCAGGTCGATTATCTCCCGGGAGTCCTTGAAAAGTCCGATGATCTCCCGGTTGAACAGTACCATCAGCACCATCAGCACAAAGGAGGAGGCTATGCCCAGGTCCCGGGTCCGGCGCATGTATATGGCGGACATGTCGTAGCGCCGCTTGCCGATGGACTGGCCCATCAGGGTGGTGGCGGCGTTGGCGAAGGCCTGGCCCATCATGAAGGTCATGGACTGGACGTTCATGCACACCTGGTGGGCGGCGTAGACGGTGTCGCCCAGGCCGGTGACCTGGATGGTGTAGATGATGACGCCCGCCCGCATGAACAGCTGCTCCATCATGGAGGGGATGCCGATGCCCACCACCCGGCCCATGAGCTGCCGGTCAAAGGTGAAGCGCTCTCTTATGTCCAGATAGATGTAGTGCCGCTTGCCGAAGGACACGGCCATGGCGATGACGAAGGCCGTGGTCTGGCCGATGACGGTGGCCCAGGAGGCCCCCGCCACGCCCATCTTGGGCACGCCGAAGTGGCCGTATATCATAATATAGTTGAAAAACAGGTTGATGACGTTTGCCAGGGTGTTGTATATCATGGGGGTGCGGGTGTCACCGATGCCCCGGAGGGCCGCCGTCACCGTGATGCCCAGACACAGGGGGATGAAGCCGTAGAGCTGGATGTTCAGATAGGTCACGCCCTGGGCGAGGGTCTGCTCGCTGATGCCACGGCCGCCCATGATCCGTATCATGGGCTCGCTGAGGAACAGCCCCACCCCCATGAACAGCACCGACATGATAAGATTCAGCACGATGGCGTGGTTGAACACCCGGTTGGCCCCCTGCCGGTCCTGCTGGCCCCGGAAGCGGGCGATCATGGCCGTGGACCCCACGTTCATGGCCTGTATCATGGTCATGAGCAGGAACTTCGGCTGGGTGGCCAGACCCACCGCCGCCAGGGCGGCGATGCCCTCCTGGCCGGGCAGACGGCCCACCATCACCTGGTCGGCCATACTGGTCAGCTGGGTGAGCACCAGCTCCACCAGACTGGGCATGGCGATGAGTATCACATCCCGGTAGAGCTGACGGCCGGTTATGCCCTGGGGAACGGGCACCCTGCCCACCGGTCCGGCGGCGAGGGGAGAGTTCTCCTCTCCGTAGGGCAGATCGTCCAGCGCCGTGTATACGGTCTTTCCCTCCGCGCTGCTCTTTCCCATGCCGTCGCCCCTTTCCCAAGTCTATTTCTTCTATGTTTACTATGAAATTCTACCTCTTATCCCGCCGCCCGTCAATAACCGGGGCGGGCGTGTTCATAAAAGTTTCACAAATGAGACAAAAGCGCGCGGCAGACGGCGACGCCCGGGAGAGCTCCCGGGCGTCAGGTAATATTAAAATGTATCAGCCGCAGCAGGGGTGACCGCCGCCGTCCCGTGTGTGGCTGTTCTCGGCCGGGTCGGCCATGCACAGGTGCACCGCCGCGGTGGTGAAGGTCCTGGGCAGGGCCAGGATGTTGGGATGGGGCCCCACATATTTCTTCATGGCGTCGGCCAGGGCCTCCTCCACGGTGGCCCGGGTCTTCAGCCCCATGCTCCGGGCGATGCCCGGCTCCCGGGCGCCCACAATGTAGATGGCGCTGGTGTGCTCCTCCGCCAGGTGGCCGCAGGCCATCATGGAGAACCCGTGGAAGGGGTGGAAGGCATTGGCGAAGCGGTACTTGTCCGTGTACTCCTTCCGGGTGGCAAAATACTCCCCGTACCGGTTCATGTCCGGCAGGGTCTGCATATAGTCGTGCTGGAACATCTCGTACAGCTCCCGGAGATAGGGCCAGCGCTCGTCGTGGAACCACCCGTCGCAGATGCTGGGCACGATGAACACGCACCTGTCCGCCAGCACCCGCTTGTGGCGGATGACCTGGGCGGAGAGGGCCTGCATCATCTGGATGGGGTTGGTACCCATGCCGGGGCCGTAGTGGAAGTCGGTGGGCATGCCGAACACCACCACGTCATACTTCTTCTGGGCCCAGTGGACGTAGGTGCGCCTGTCCGCCGTGGCCCAGGCCACGGGCTGCATCTCCTTGGCCCAGCCGGAGTTTATCTCTATCTGGCGGCTTTTGGTGTCCAGCACCGCGTCGCAGCAGAAGAACTTATGGCCCATCTTCTCCTCCATGAACATGCCCTGCTCGTCGAATTTGGAGCGCATGACGCTGGAGGTGGACACGGGCACGAAGTCGGGCCGGTGCATCACCTGGGGCACGTGGTGACCGGCGATGGAGCGCCAGTGGGTGATGCCGGTGGCGCAGTGCTTGTAGCCCCCGGAATACCCCCCGTAGGGGTTGCCCTGGGTGTGGCCGATGAGGATGGGCACGTCCGCGTCGAAGACGTACTTGTTCATGATCAC